>CALKNI010000164.1 GCA_938091115.1 uncultured Pirellulaceae bacterium
GTAATTTGCGAAAAACTTGGCTCAACTCCCTCATCGACGACCTCGCCAGCCTCGTTCAATCCGGGAAAGAAGTTCTTATCGTTTCATCGGGAGCAATTGCCCTAGGCCGAAGCCAGCTAGGGTCTCATCAAAGACCCGAACAACTTAAATTAGAAGAAAGTCAAGCAGCTGCTGCGATTGGACAAATCGAATTGAGCCGAGCCTACAACGAATCGCTCAACCGCCATCAACTTTCCTGCGGGCAGATCCTATTAACACTTGGTGATACCGAGACGCGGCGCCGGTATCTCAACGCCAGAGCGACGATTAACACCTTATTGCAATCCAGTGTAATTCCAATCATCAATGAAAATGACTCCGTCGCTACTGCCGAAATTCGTTACGGTGACAATGACCGCCTTGCCGCGAGAGTTGCGTCTATGGTCAATGCTGACTTGCTCATCTTGCTCTCCGATATTGATGGACTCTACTTGCAACCTCCTTCCGTGAACCCCCATGCGCAACTTCTGGAAGAAGTCGAGTTGATAACCGCCGAAATTGAAAACATGGCTGGAGAATCCACCAATCAAAATTCAAAGGGCGGCATGAAAACAAAAATTGAGGCTGCCAAAATCGCCACCGCTTCTGGAACCACCATGGTGATCGGATCTGGTAAGCCGAACAACCCGATCGCTAAAATTGTTGGGGGGGCAAGATCCACTTGGTTTGCCCCTTCTCAAAATCCGGTCAACGATCGAAAAAAATGGATCGCTGGAGGTCTTGATGTCGCAGGACTAGTAACAGTGGATTCAGGGGCAATTACAGCGCTGAAGTCTGGCAAAAGTCTTTTACCGGCTGGAGTGACTCAAGTCACTGGGAACTTCTTTAGAGGTGATACAGTTGAAATAATCGATCCTGAGGGAATTCGAATAGGATGCGGGCTAACCGAGTACGATTCGAATGATGCTCGCAAGATTTCGGGACTTCAAAGCGCTGAAATTCAACAACTTCTACGCCAACCCATTCGTTCCGCAATGATTCATCGTGACAACCTTGTGCTGAGCCCGTGATCGCATAATACGTATCTGACAATGCTGTTTGTAGAAACAACGAACTCACAAAATAAATTTAACATACTTTGCGGACTTCTTTCGTCTCAGTTCAATTTCTTGAGCCAACCCCAACTGATTTACTGCATAGGTCGAGATAGCGTAAGATGAAGGATAACAGACAAAACCAATTTCATTTCCCAAATAAAAATACTAACAGCCAGATAGATAGCCATGAATGTTGCTGAAACGATGGAAGAAATGGGTCAGAACGCCCGAGCGTCGGCAAGAATTCTAGCTACCGCAGACGACGTTGCCAAATCAGATGCGATCCGCTTTGCGGCTGCGCAAATTAGCAACCAATCCGAACAGATTCTTATCGCTAATCACCAAGATCTTGAAGAAGCGGAAAAGGCAAACCGGCCTTCAGCCATGATCGATCGTTTGAAACTTGATCAAACACGGATCAAGAGGATTGCCACCGGCTTGAACACCATAGCTGATCTACCCAATCCTGTAGGGGAAGTAATTTCAACTTCAAAGCGGCCCAATGGACTTCGCATTGATCGCGTGCGTACACCGCTGGGTGTCATTGGGGTCATCTATGAAAGTCGTCCCAACGTTACCGCCGATGCGGGCGCACTTTGTTTGAAATCCGGAAACGCGGTGATCCTACGAGGTGGAAGTGATTCCTACCATTCCGCCAAAGCAATTCATAAATGCCTCTCAGAGGGGTTAAACTCTGCCAACTTACCACTCGCATCCATACAATTGGTTCCCACCACTGACCGCGCTGCTGTCGGCGAACTGCTGAAAGGCCTTGGCGGCAATCTCGATGTAGTCGTGCCCCGAGGCGGCAAAGGGTTGGTTTCTCGAATCCAAAACGAATCTCGCGTTCCCGTCTTTGCGCACCTCGATGGAATTTGTCATGTCTATGTCGATCAAGACGCATCGCTCGAGATGGCCATTGAGGTTGTTTTAAATTCGAAAATGCGACGACCGGGTATTTGCGGGGCGGCGGAAACACTCTTGCTTGACGCAGCATGGCCCGCTGAAAATATGCGGGCTTTAGTAGAAAGACTGCAGCAAGCAGGTTGTGAAGTGCGAGCAGACACGTCGATTCGGAAAAACACAGAGGGCTGTCTTCCAGCAAGCGAAGCCGACTGGACCACGGAATATCTTGACGCAATCATCTCAGCCAAACACGTGAATGGCGTCACCGAGGCAATTCAACATATTAATCAACATAGCTCCCACCATACAGAATCAATCATTACTGCCAACCAGAAAACGGCATCCCGATTTTTAACCGAAATTGATTCAGCTATTCTGATGCACAACGCCTCAACTCAATTTGCGGACGGTGGTGAATTTGGAATGGGAGCAGAAATTGGAATTGCCACTGGAAAGATGCACGCTCGTGGCCCCGTTGGCGTCGAACAGCTAACTTGCTTTAACTACCGCGTTCATGGCTCCGGGCAAATACGGCGCACTTAACTTGCTCAACTAATTTGATCTTCTCCGGCGTAAACATTGAAACGTTCACCCGAAGTGAATCCGATTAAAACCATACTGAACTCTCTCGCTAATTCGACGGCAAGACTCGAGGGAGCCCCAACTGCTACAAGTGCTGGGATTCTAGCGACAATCGCTTTTTGCATCAATTCAAAACTCGCCCTTCCACTAACCACCAAAAGACGTCCGCCTAAAGATAGGCTGCCCGTTTGTCCTGCATTCGCGAGTATTTGAGAACCAATTAACTTATCCACCGCATTATGCCGCCCCACATCTTCACGAACGCAAAGAAGCTCCCCCTCGAGATCGAATAAACCAGCCGCGTGCAATCCACCAGTTACGTCAAATACACCCTGTTGGTTCCGCAGTAACTCAGGTAATTGAAAAATCAACTTCCGTTCAATCTTAACTAATTCAGCGATTGGTTTAACATGCTGATTTCGCAACGTCTTTAAACTAGCCTTGCCACAAACGCCGCAGCTAGAAGTTGCGTAAAAATGACGCTGAAATTCTCTCGGATCGAATTGAGCGACTTCACTCAGCTCCACAAAAATTGTATTACCAACTTCCGCGTCATCCGGAATTGGTCCTTCTGACTCACATCTAATCACTTCGCCGGGCGATTTTATAATTCCCTCGGATAACAAAAACCCCACAGCCAGTTCGGGATCATTTCCAGGCGTTCTCATCGTAATCGAAAGATTTTTACTCCTTCGGTGGTCCTCGGCACCAAATACAACTCGAATTTCCAACGGCTCCTCAGTCGCGATACTATCCCTCAGTCGAATGACATCGTCACGACGAAACTTTGAAATCTCAAATTCTTTGTTCTGCAATGCCATCAACTTTTTCACTTAATCAAAATTTTGCACAGTAACACCACGGGGTCAAAAACCAACAGCAAACGCAAAGCGATTATTTTCAATCGCCATTGTCGGCCCCGAAATTTAAATTAGCGCCCACATCTCCTGTAGCAGGGGCGGTCTTCATCGAATCCTTTAGGTCTGCATTCATTTTTTTTAAATCGACTCCAACTGACCAGTTCAACAAAGCCGCGACGCTCGAGTAATCATCACTCCATCGCACTGGGAGAATTCCTTTACCCCACTCGCTCTCAAACAACTTTACCTTCTCAGTATTCTTAAAATTTGTATTTTTGGTCATTAATATCCAACGGGTTTTTAGCCCTCCGTTGGGGGCACGATAGTCGACTAAAATAGGGGTAAGGCCATTTCTAAGAGAATGGTCCAAAATCACGGGTTGTAAATCAATAAACCGATTGGTGATGTGCGCAACCAAAACGCCGTTGGGTTTGAGTCGATCCAAATAAATTTCGAAACATTCAGTTGTTAGTAAGTGAATCGGAATCGAATCGCTTGAAAATGCATCAATAAAAATCAAATCGTACAGGCCACTGGCCCCTGACTCCATTTCATTCTGCAATTGAAGTCGCCCGTCACCGAGCTTGACCCTAGTTTCTCCTTTTGAATTTTTCAAAAAACTAAAGTGGTTTTCAGCAATGTCGACGACCATCGGGTTAATTTCATAAAAAACCATTTGATCTCCTGGCTCCAGCCAAGTCGCCATCGCGCCGGCCCCCAAGCCTAAAACCGCAACGTTTAAACTATCCTCAGAAATCTCTCGAGAGGCCTCAAACGCAACACCCACGCCGCTTTCAGGAACATAATAACTGATGTGCTCCATTTCATACTCGGTTCCAACCTTCTGACCGCCGTGTTCGACACGTCCGTTAATAAATTGGCGGTAGCCATCTTTTTCAACAACAGATACAAGCCCATATTCATTTCGACCGCGAAAAATTAAACCCTGCTGGTAACTTGGATCTAAAAAATAAACAGCGCTCGAAAGAACAATAGCCAGCACGACGAAGACGGACATGGCCGCACCATATTTGAGAATTTTTAGGCCAGGAGCAACTGTTTTTTTTCGATGCTTCGTCGGAAAGATTAACGCACATAACACCACGAGCAAGCTGACAACCAGGCCTACATGAAACTCTAAAAACCCCGTAAAAATTTGTG
Organism: uncultured Pirellulaceae bacterium; assembly: GCA_938091115.1. Lineage (GTDB taxonomy): Bacteria > Planctomycetota > Planctomycetia > Pirellulales > Pirellulaceae > Mariniblastus. Next base: position 4,586 of record CALKNI010000164.1, read on the forward strand.
GTGCTAAAATACAAACAAAAACACCTCCCGCAGCGCCACCAAACGCAACTACGAGGTAGAAGCCCGTCAGGAAATCCGGGGACGGTTTGGAGCGCTCAAGCTCGCCATGACAGACCATACTGGCTGAAAAGCAAACTGTTGATAGGGCAATGATTTGAAATGCTAAACCAGTAAAAAGGCCGAGATGGACGAGGGCAACCGCAATGATCGCACCGGCAACCACTAATGGCATAAAAATCAAACGCTGATAAATTGCCGGCCTGTCAAAACATATGATGAACGACATCAGATAGAGACTGAGTGGTAATATCCACAGAAATGGAATAGAGGCCACTTCCTGACACAACAAATTGGTAGTCGCCAACAGGATAATGGAAGCTGTGGCTGCTAAAACAAACCAAACCATAGCTAACACTAAACTTGGTCGACGCAACTCGATCCGCTCCCCATCTGCGATCTCATGTTTATTTAAATCTGCTTCGGACCAAACTCTCAATTGAACGGTCTGCCAACCACTCCAGCAACAAGTGAGTGCAAAAACATAAAACCCAATCGTCCAGATTAAGGCCTGACTATTCATTGACAAATACCTCTCCACAAGAAAGGGGTACGTCACTAACGCCAGAATTGAACCCAAATTTGACAGCGCATAAAGCCGATAAGGCGACTGCCCTCGATGAGAACTTGATTGCCAAGCCTGAATTAATGGTCCCGTACTGGAAAGTACAAAAAATGGCATACCAATCGTAATGCTAAGAACACTAATAATGCCCAAAGTAAGATTTTCATTGCCACTCGGCCGCAGACTATCTTCGGGCACTACCGAGAACGTTACTGCTGCGATCAGCAACAACCCGAGATGAACCAACCATGTCGTCCGAGGAGAACTGAATCGCCGCATTAAATGAGCATACAGATAACCAAGTAACAACAGCGTTTGGAAAAACATCATGCATGTCGTCCAGACTGCCGCCGTCCCACCGAACCAGGGTAAAATAAATCTTGCAATCATCGGCTGCACTTGGAACAGCAAAAATGCACTTAGAAAAATTGTCAGACAGTATCGGATCATGGCTTAATCGTAAAGCTCACGGCCATTCACCAAAAGATCCCTGCAAACGAATTCAAGAAAAACCTTAAAGAATCGGATGGACGTAACATTTACTGTAGGACGAGTACATGATTGCCAATTTCATTAGCCGGTTCAGTTGTCAGGCCAACCAACGAAAGTCGACGATACTCCGAAATCGCGACTGGCGTCGAGGATATGAAAATCACTCGACAAGCACCGGCGATGTATAAGCGTTCTTAATTAAATTATCAGCTTCGCCACGATCTGTATGTGGTCTTAAATCCCCATCATACAAATAAGATTTTCGAATGGTGATGGACGAATTATTACTCCCTTGCCAAGTCGAGTTGACGATCTGGACCACTCCCCAACCCACAATGTCATAATTTAAATTCCCGCCCCCACCCTCTAGATGATCAAACAACGGCACCAATTTACTTTGCCCGTGCGCCGCTATGACTGCAGACTTAATACCCGCTGAGAAGCCGGGGTCACCCGAAAGTGTGATCTCTTCCTGACTGTCGATGTATTCATTGGTTGAAATCCGTCCGTTTTCGGCGAGACTATCAAATGTCTTCCTGCATCAGACCAACATTGATTTGATCGACTAACGCGGAAGTGGAATTACTATCCGAACCAACGTTGACAGTTCCCCAATTCCCGGGGATTTCATTTCCCAACTCATCTTCTATCTTTCCATTGCCATAAATTGACCAAATCAAATTTTAGAGCTGCGCGTCCCAAACTGATTTTGGAATTCCTGCTGGAAGTATGTAGGCCCCCTCGGTCAGCAACCTTGCCTTTTGCAAGACTGCCGTGCTTGTTACCGAGATCCCCGTCGTCTGGTTTCCAAACAGCCTTGCAAAAAAAAGGGACACCGACGAGTTTGCTAAATCATCACGCCTTAAAGTCAAGACGACCGTATCGAAAATCCCATCGTTGAGAATCTAAAACTCGGTATAGACTGTCAAAGGATTAAATCGCCCAATTTGAATGTCGTCATCCAAAATCGAAATTGCGTGTCCTGCGTTCAACTCAGCGAATCTCCGCAAGGTCGCACACACTTGACTCAGGTCTTGGCTTCCATCGTAATTTGGCTCCAAATCTCTAACCGCCGCCAATACCGCATGATCGTCTGTACGTTGCAAATCAGCCTAGGCTTCCAGCACAAGAAAACCTAGCATCGCTGCGACTAAGGTCGTCTGACAAAGCAGCCAATAAAACGAAATCCGCAGACACAACGCACCTTGGAATCTCCAATCTACGAGCAATCGGTTCTTGCGAATTGAATCTTTCATTGGCCATTTTCCCACGCAGATTTTTTCCCTAACAAACCCTAGCCCAGTAAATTGAACAAAGGCGGCCAATTTTCCCAAACTTACAAAACTTGGTTTCCCTAGTTCGGTTAAAACTAATTTCATTCCCCTCCCAGGACAGCTTAGAATTGCAAGAGAAACGCACTTTCGCTGTCCCAAATCACAAGTGGGAATCAGGTTGATCTACTTCAAGCTAAGTTTCCAAAACATCGCTCGTAAAACCAAATACCCCAATCCACCACCAAGAAAATAGGGGGGTAGGTCCGACCAAGTAAAAGAGCTTCCAAGTAGTGCTGCCCCCAATGGACTGGACCGCAACTCAACCAACCACTTAGCTTGCCAAAGCTGTAAGAATTCCGCAGTACAGGACCAGCCAATCGCGAGACATACGAAGAATTCAAGTAAACTTCGTTTTGGCAACAAGCCAAAAAAGAAGGTTACGAAAAAAAACGTGTAGGGAATCCCTCCGCCACTGCTTCGCCACCAGTCCGGCAAGTCCTGCCGAAACCAAGCATAACCCAAGCACATACAAACAGCCAAAATGCAAATGAATAATGCCAGCTTGCGCTCGAGTTGTAGCGTTTGATTTTCTTTCATTCCATCACGATCAATAACTTAAGTAACACCTCGGCAGACTATCCGAAAGTGATGAAAACATTAGAACTTCGGTTACTATAAAACACCACACCTATCGATACTAATAATTGCCTTACATAAGAATCTTTTAATAGTCATCGCTATCAACTGCATAAAAAACGCTTTGAATTAACTCAGCCGATATTAAAGACTTAATTCTTAGTTAAGCCTGGAGATCAAAAAGCATGCGAACCCAAACTTACCAAAATTTGTCTGATCCTTTGGCAACCCGTGCAACCGTCTTATCAACTTCCAAGTCAAACGTTATCATCCGGACATGAACAACGAAAAAATTTCAAAGCACTTATCTCAGCTAGCCGACTTATTGGAATTCACCGGTGCGAATTCATTTCGCCTCCGTGCCTATCGCAATGGTTCCCGAATTATCAAGGAGCTTCCCGAGTCGATTGTGAGCATGATTGAGGCGAATCAAGACCTCACCAAACTCGACGGGATTGGCAAAGGCGTTGCAGAGAAATGCCATGAACTGGTGAGTTCGGGTAGACTGAAACAACTGGATGAAATCTTGGAAACGGTCCCCAAGACAGTCCTCGATCTCTTGAACGTACCAAAACTGGGTCCCAAGAAATGCGCGGCTCTTTTTAATGAATTGGGAATTCAATCACTGGACCAACTTAAAGCTGCGTGTGAAGCCCAGCAAGTAAGGCTTTTATCAGGATTCGGCGCAAAGACTGAAGAAGCCATTCTGCAGGGAATTGCAATCGCAGTGTTGGCGAACGAGCGCATTCTTTGGGCGCACGCTGATAAAATTGCGAAGGACCTTGAATCCCACATGAGCTCCTGTTCGGCAGTTCGCCAAAGTGAATTCGCAGGAAGTTACCGGCGCGGAAAAGAAACGGTTGGCGACCTCGACCTTTTAGTCGATTCAGATGACAGTCAAACTGTGATGGATCATTTTGGTAAGTACGAAGAAATTACTTCCGTGATTGTTCGCGGAGAAACAAAAATGTCAGTTCGCCTAGAAAATGAATTCCAAGTTGACCTTCGAGTTGTTCCCCAAGAATCATTTGGAGCTGCTCTGCAATATTTTACCGGGTCCAAAGATCACAACGTACTTATTCGCGGACGCGCTAAACAGATGGGGCTTAAGGTCAACGAGTGGGGTGTGTTTGACCTAAATGATACAGAGGAAAGCCGCGTTGCCGGTCGAACAGAACTGGAAGTTTACGAATTACTCGACCTTCCGTTATTTCCCCCTGAAATAAGAGAGGCACGGCGCGAATTAGATTGGGCAGAAAAAAGTGAGCTCCCGCATCTAATTGAACTCGCTGATATTCAAGGCGATCTCCACATGCACACCACAGCAACGGATGGGAAAGCATCAATCGAAGAAATGGCAGAAGCGGCGAAAGCGATTGGGCTGAACTATATCGCCATCACTGATCATTCCCAAAGAGTCTCGATGGCCAATGGCTTGACCCCGGATCGGCTCTTAGAGCAATGGAAGAAAATTGATCAAATTAACGCCAATCGTACGGATGACTTTGTCATTCTCAAGGGAATCGAATGCGATATTCTCGAAGCTGGTGGAATGGATTTACCCGATGAGGTTTTGGCTCAAGGCGATTTTATTATTGCCAGTGTCCACTATGGGCAAAACCAACCCCGGCAACAGATTACGGATCGGATTATCGGAGCGATCGAAAACCCCCACGTTTCCATGATCGCGCACCCGACTGGTCGACTCTTAAACAAGCGGGAGGCATACGATGTAGATATCGACGCCGTATTCCAGGCAGCGAAGGCTAACCACAAAATGGTCGAACTGAACGCTAATCCAGTTCGTCTCGACCTCAATGACATTCATCTTTTAGCTGCTAAAACGCACGGCATTCCTGTTGTAATTAACACCGACGCCCACCGCACGTTGGGCTTAAGTAATATGCGTTACGGAATCAAACAGGCTCGCCGGGGTTGTTTGTGCGTGGCTGATGTCGCCAACACGCTACCTTTGGCTGAATTCCTCAAGGCACTGCATCGCTGATACGCCATCCGACGAAACGATGCGGCAAAGCAACGCCGCTTCACGACACTACGCTATGTTTTAACAACGCTCTACCGCCAAACGCCTGAATTCACACAACCTTCAGTAATGGCACGGGGATTGCAATGATTGGTTGACGTACATCTGTTGGAACGCATTAGCTATCCAATCGGCAATGCCACCAATCCAGCAGATCTCCCCACTCAATTTAAGTTCAATCGACTACCCACCCGCAAACGATCAATATGTTTAAGCCAGAGACTTTATCGACAGTGAAATACTACCTAACAATCCTTCTCAAGGAACAAGAAGTGATTCTTGCGGCAAACCATAAAAGGCGTTAGGTTTTATTCGCCAACACATTTTCGGCCGTTCTAGTATTCTTAGTCACACTCTCCTTTATCAACTCCCTGCGTGTAACTTAGGATCTGACTTCCGGATTCCACTCAATGATGAGTCGGTGAAGCGTGCTTTAGTCGACGACGTTAAATACGAAAACGGCTGAGCATTCAATACTGACACAAATCCTCGATAACTGATTCCAGGGAAAGAGACGATTTCACTCGGATCAGTAAGAGGCGCCCGACTCGGAGATTTGCTCAATCGGGTGCCACGTTGTCTTGACTTCACAGAAATCCTGAATGAGGTAGGGGTTCGCAGCTGACTCATTAGACCAATCTTGATGATAGATTTTAACGCGTTTGATATTCTCCGATGCAAACTCTTTTATCTCGGTAATTAATCCGGACTCGAGCCCATCACAGGCAATTGCATTGACGTCCAAATGACGGCTGAAGTGCTCCTTCAATTCCTCGATTCGTCCAGTCAAAATATTGACGACCCCCTCTGGGACATCAGACGTTGCCAGAACCTCTGCAAAAGTGACTGCAGACAAGGGACACTTCTCGGAAGCAAGAACAACGCAGGTGTTTCCGGAGGCAATTACAGGCGCAATCAATGAGACCAACCCCAAAAGCGGGCAATCTCGGGAAGCAACCGTGAATACAACGCCAACCGGCTCAAGGGTCGAAAAATTGAAATGCGAGGATGCGACCGGATTGACGGCACTAAATACCTGCTGATACTTGTCACACCAGCCCGCGTAGTAAATCAAACGGTCGATACTCTCGCTAACTTGGCTTTCGGCAGTTTCAACATCCAGTCCCTGCCGCACCAGTTCATCCGAAAATTGCTGAGATCGTCCCTCTAACATTTCCGCAATTCGGTAAAGTATCTGTGCGCGATTGTAGGCCGTCCGCCTGGACCAACCCGCTTGAGCAGAGCGAGCTGCAACCACAGCGTTACGCACATCTTTTCGGGACGCGAGACAAACATTACCTAACGACGATTCATTGACAACGGGCTGATAATATCTTGCCGACTCCGTTCGGGGAAACTTGCCGTCAATATACATTTTGTAAGTTTTCAATACTTCAAGCCGATCGTTTTTGCCTGAGTTTTTATTTGATTCTTCCACTGTGATTTCACCCACTTGAACTATTAACTCGCCAATAAAAATATCGCCATCACAAAGAATTACGAGGATCAGATTTCCAAATAGGCCGAGAGCCCATGCAAGCCACCCTCTCGCCCAAAACCACTCTCTTTAAATCCTCCGAAAGGGGATGTTGGATCGAACAGGTTGTAAGTATTCGCCCAAACTACCCCAGCCTTCATCTGGGAAGTCATGTTAAAAATCTTCGAGCCCTTATCCGTCCACACACCGGCCGATAATCCATAGGGAGTGTTATTAGCCTTTTTAATTACTTCGGCAATCGTTCGAAAAGTCTGAACCGCTAATACGGGGCCAAAAATTTCTTCCTGTGCTATCCGATTGGACTGGGCGACATCAGTAAACAGCGTTGGTCGGCACCAAAATCCGACTTTGGGTAATTCACAATCCGGTTGGTAAAACTCCGCGCCCTCCTGTTTACCAACTTCAATGTATTGCTCGATTGTCGCCAACTGCTGTTGGGAATTAATCGCTCCAACGTCGGTATTCTTGTCCATTGGATCACCTACAATCAACGTGCCCATGCGACGCTTGAGCTTCTCAATCAGTTCATCATGAATTGACTCTTGAACAAACAATCGACTTCCAGCACAGCAGACATGCCCCTGATTAAAATAGATTCCATTGACGATGCCCTCGACAGCCTGATCGACGGCAGCGTCATCGAATACAATATTAGCCGCCTTGCCACCCAATTCGAGCGTGCACCGTTTACTGGTACCCGCGATCGCCTTTTGAATCATCTTGCCGACCTCGGTAGACCCAGTAAACGCGACCTTATCAACATCATCATGGTTGACAATCGATGCTCCCACATTGCCGTGCCCCGTCACAACATTGACCACACCGGGGGGAAAGCCAGCCTCTTGAATCAACTCTGCTAATTTCAAGGCGGTCAGAGAGGTTGTTTCCGCTGGTTTCAGGACAACCGTGTTTCCAGTTGCGAGTGCCGGAGCTATCTTCCAGGCGGCCATCAATAACGGAAAATTCCATGGGATAATCTGCCCCGCCACTCCAAGAGGCCGGGGGATTCGATTAGGAAACGCGTAGCTGAGCTTGTCAGCCCAGCCGGCATAGTAAAACAAGTGCGCGGCCGCCAACGGCACATCAACATCTCGAGATTCTCGAATGGGTTTCCCGCCGTCGAGTGATTCTATTACCGCAAATTCGCGGGACTTCTCCTGCAACATCCTCGCCAATCGATACAGATATTTGCCGCGTTCTTTGCCTCCCATTTTGGACCACTCAGCTGTATAAGCAGCGCGTGCGGCAGCGACCGCTTGATCGACTTCCTCCAAAGATGATTCCGTGATTTCCGCCAACACCTCCCCGGTAGAGGGGTTAACGGAGGGAAAGCGATTGCCATGCTCTGGCGTACGGAACTCCCCGGCGATAAAAACGCCATAGTGTTTCTTCAGAGAGATATGCCCAGTACTTTCAGGAGCCGGTGACAAATTCCAATTATTGTTCTTCTGAGTCATAGTATTTTCTGTTTCGAAATAAATAGCCGATTCACAAACCAGCAGATAATCGCATTTCAACGATTGAGATCAGATTTTCTGGAATCAATCAATCGCAAAATAGTTGGCCGCTTGGTAGGCGCCCGTCTGTTGCTTGGATATTTGCATTAAAACATCATTCGCTAAAGAACTGGCCCCAAACCGAAACCACTTAGGATCAAGCCAATCATCACCGAGCGTTTCTTTTACCATGATTAAATAGTGGAGCGCGAGCTTGGCTTTCGATATCCCTCCAGCGGGCTTCATTCCCACCATCAATCCGGTCTTTTGAAAATGATCACGGATCGCTTCAAGCATCACCAAAGTTACTGGCATGGTGGCAGCCGGTTGAATCTTCCCGGTCGACGTCTTTATAAAATCCGCACCAGCGGCAATTGCGATGTCACTTGCAAGACGCACTTTATCAAGCGATCCCAACTCGCCGGTTTCGAGAATTGTCTTCAACCTTGACTCCCCGCAGGCGGCTTTAACTGCAGCAATTTCGTCGAACACAAAATGGTATTCGCCGCCATGAAACCGCCCTCTCGAGATCACCATGTCTATCTCATCTGCTCCCTCAGAAACAGCCATGGACACATCGGCCAACTTAATCTCCAACGAAGAATTTCCGCTCGGAAATGCAGTCGCAACCGAGGCCACTTTAATGCCCGACCCAGCCAGACTACGCTTGGCCAACCCAACAAAGTTTGGATAAACACAAACCGCAGCAACATTCGGCAAACCGTCAATCGAATCATGCAAATGCTGTGCTTTGTAACACAACTGCTTTACCTTACCTTCGGTATCCATCCCCTCAAGCGTTGTGAGATCGATCATACTAAGGACCATCCCAAGCCCCTCCCTCTTTGCCTGGCTCTTAATACTCCTTGCTGTAAATCGCTTGGCCCGCTCCACCACTCCCACCTGGTCAATTGCGGGAGAACTGAACACCCTTGCTGTTCGAGATTGTTTCATATTCCTACTTTTAACAAGACAAATCTAAAGCTGCCAATGAGCCTTAGACGACGCAGCCTAATTCACTTCATTGACCACCCACGGCTTATTAATCTAAAGGATATCCACTACATTTAACCAGCCCCTCGATGCCAGGCCGTAAACGCTTAGACTTTAAAAAGAGGCTTCAACATCTGCAATTCCGATATCTTTTTCCTAAGCTTACTCAATCGTGTAATTTGCTCCGCCATGACACAGCAGCATTATATTCTGTTCGGCCAGGCTCAAACGACCAAGTCAGTTTTTTTCGTGATTCAGCCAACAGCCTTCTGACGAATAGCAACATGCCGATGACGAAAATGAAGCTCCCCAAACCAGCCATCGCACCAAGACCTGCCAATTTCGAAGCAAGCTGATTGACAACCGTTAGTTCATTTTCGTAATTAAGCACGGCCCACACCTCAACTCCCCTAACCGTCTCTGGCAACTCACTCTTACGCGTACCAATTACCAGATCACCTAATGGAATCCTTTCAATAATTGCAGGAAACTCAAATTCACCTTCACTTCCAGCGAAAGAGACATCCGCCCGAACTTCAGTATCCCCAAAGAGCAGACTCTTGGGTGACAACGGAATGCCGCTACCGGGTAGCGATACCTTAGCAAAACCAATATCTAATTGCTGCCCATCAAAGTTTTGCCAAACTTGTTCCATCGCCGGGTGCTCGAGAATTAGCCCCTCTTGTACGCCCTGTTCGGTCACACTCGAACCACGAGTATCAACTAGCATCATATAATGAGACTCAATCTTATCTTTCGCCCCCGCTCTGATCTCGCCGTCTGTTTCCTTTAAATCAAATTCAGCAATATCGCCTAGGTTAATGGTCAAGGCGACAATCCCAACAATGTCCCCTTTAATTTTGATAGGTACGGAAAAAGCAACTTTAAGTCCATCGGTTTGTGTACTTAAAAAACCGGACGAAAGGTGTTCACCTGATATTACCTTTCGATTGTTTAAGGAAGAGGCAATCGCTCCCTTCTCCGCATTTTTTTTCGAAAGGGATTCAGCTGTTTTTTCGAGATCGTCATAGTTCCCGGTGAAGTAACTTCGATAGCTAAAGTTCTTTCCGCGAGTCGTGTTAATTTTTCGTCCTGCAAAAACGGACGCGACCTGATTCCCCCATCGATCACAAACAAACCAACTGTCTACATTGGAGGGGTATTGATCGTACTGATCATTAAGCCTCAATCTCAACATCGCTTCTATCTTGCGGACATATTCATTTTTTGCCAGCTGTTCCCTCACGGATTTCAGTGAATCTTTGTCTTCTTGCAACAAGTCGTCATTCAACTCGGGATAAGCAATTCGACTTCGCAGCACCCTCACCTCAGGATCATCGATCAGCCTCGAAAAGTCGTCCCGAAAAGCTCCATCCTCAGAGAGTTGTCGAACCGCTCTAAAATACTCATTCAAGTTGGAAGCCGCGCCACGAGCCGCGAAATTTCCGGCAAACTTATTCTCCAACGCCGCCTTCCGCAGTACCGCAGTTTGAGCATCCTGATAAGAATTCCGAAACGCGATGGCGCCAACGACTGCCATAAAAGACATCAAGATGAACGGGGCAATCAGCCCAAGAATAATTACCGGACGACGAGCCTTAATCATCTCGCGTTGCCGCAAAGCTAACAGCACGCTTTGAATATTATTGAATCTCTGCTTTGGATCCGCCGCAATGCACTTCTCTATCAAATCGCCCAATTGACGATCGACACCTGCAATCTTTCGATGCTCGGAGGGAACTGATTCTTCATAAAACAGCTCCTGATAAGCCTTCAATCGATCCGGCACGCTTTGTCCGGATTCAATCATTCGTATCGAGGATTCGGAATAACGCGGCGGATGTCCAACAAGCATACTGTAAAGCAATGCGCCTAAACCATAAACATCCCAACTAGCATCCGGGATCGCGGCGATATCCGCCTGCTCAGGCGCCATATAAAAAAGGGTACCAAGTGATGAGTTTTGTTCGCTACTCAAACGGGACTGGCCAAAATCACAAACCCGCGGCTTGCCATTTTGATCAAGCAGTACATTGCCTGGCTTTAAATCGCAGTGCAAAATTCCTTTATCGTGAAGGGATGCCATCCCAATTGCGATTTCCTGAAACAACTGGACCGATTCGTTGACCGAAAGCGTACCCCCGTCCTTCAGTCGATCTTCGAGTGAACCACTCTCGATAAAGTCCATTATGTAGTAGGGGGGGTCCGCCTCCCAACCAACATCCAACAATCCAATGACATAGCTATCGTTAGATAATACGGCGAGCTTCTCAACCTCCTGAGCCAACATTTTGACGCCCGACTTAGAACCGCGCGTATAAAACTTAATCGCGACGCTCCGGCCAGTTTTTTCATTGATTGCGGACCAAACTTCGCCATAAGCTCCACTGCCAATAAATCCAATGAATCGATAACCCGCTACTTCCGCCGGGGGACGCCCCTTCATCAGACTCAATTTTCGAGCGTTTTGCTGGTCATCTGACGATTGGTTCTGGGTTTCATCAGAAAGCATTAAGCGTCCTAAACAGCTAGACGAGGGTTTTAAGAATATTTGATTGCTTAATAAATTATAGTGAACTCAACCGCCGGTGAAAGTAATATCCTCATTCTACCGCCGAATCCCAAAAGCCTTACTCACCCGTTCAGGAATCTCCGCTAACTCGCCAGATTCTAAATTTACAAAAACCCAGTTTGTTTCTGCCTCGGCAAGTCGGCGTCCGTCCCGTTGCCGGATCACATGGTATCGTCGCTTTGACGAAAAACGCTCCATTCCAGCCACCCAGGTTTTGACCACAATCTCGTCGCCAAGTAGCGCTGGGATTTTGTATTTAATTTTGTGAGAACGTACGATAAACCCAAATCCTAATTCCCGATATCGATCCCACGACCATCCAACGCATTTCGAATGAGCGCCCGCTGACTGCAAGCACCACTGCAAGAATACAAGATTGTTAACATGCTTCATGTCGTCGAGCGCATCTTCTTCAACGATCAGTTCATGCAAATATTCAGTCCGAATTTCGTCTGAATTTTGATTTGGCAGTTTTCCACTCGCTTGTTTCATTCTCTTGCCTTACGGGTGAGATCGGGTTTGAGATAACATCAGTTCGGACTTCATCGGTCTTTCCGCATCGCCAATTGGAGTAAAATTTTTAAATTCAACAACCCGACACTTGCTCACTGCCTAGCTTCCAAGACGCGGAAAAAATTGTAAAACTCGGCACAATTACTGGTTTTTCAACATTCGGAACTAAGGCCCCCTTCCTCTCCAAAAAAACCAAACCCGCCTGCAAACATCAAAATTCGCGACCCGAAATTGGTATGGATACCGATTTGATCTTGAGTGCACTTGGATGACTCCAACGGGTTATATCGACCGCACGAGCGATTTCTTGACTTTATTAAGAATTCAAACCAAACTCAGCTTTTAGGATTTGCAACGTTGCAATTGCCAAGCCAGATTACTTTGGCATCCGTCGCGCACGGATGAGCATACCTAAGATTGATCGATTACCCTCCCGCTCACCCTAGCAAGCATCGCACCTATGTTTCATTGTAACCATTTCATGCCCAAAGCATTTGTTTCTACGATTTTTTTGTGTCTTGTCTCGGCGACATTTGCGATTGCTCAGGAAGAGCCAGTGCTGCCGGTTGATTCTAAAATCAATTCAGGGTTCATCTCGGCACTCCCCTTGAGAAGCATCGGGCCCGCCTTAATGTCGGGACGAATTGCTGACATTGCTGTGGATCCAACCAATCCGAACGTTTGGTACGTAGGAGCAGGCTCAGGCGGAGTCTGGAAAACGACCAATTCAGGTACAAGCTTTGAATCTATATTCGACGGCCAAAAGTCCTATTCCATTGGCTGCATTACGATCGACCCCAATAACAATAATACAATTTGGATTGGTAGTGGCGAAAATGTTGGCGGGCGACACGTTGGATACGGAGATGGAATTTATGTAAGTCACAACGGCGGAAAGTCGTTTACCAATAAAGGTCTTGTTGATTCTGAACATCTTTCAAAAATCATCGTCCATCCGAAAAATTCCAAAATTGTGTTTGCGGCTTCCCAAGGCCCACTCTGGTCACCAGGAGGTCAACGCGGCCTTTTTAAATCTATCGATGGTGGAAACAACTGGCGCAATGTCCTCAGTTGTGATGGAAAACCCGGAGGAGACTACGCGGGTGTCACCGACGTCGCCATGGATCCAAATGACCCGGACACTCTCTACGCCGCTACTCATCAAAGACACCGCACGGTTTGGTCACTACTAAACACGGGACCGCAATCTGGAATTTACAAATCCACTGACGGTGGTGAGTCTTGGGTCGAACTCAAGACTGGTCTGCCAAGCGGAGACAAAGGAAAAATTGCACTTCAGGTATCGCCTCAAAAATCAAACGTGGTGTACGCTGCCATTGAATTGCAAAACCGAGTTGGTGGTTTTTACCGCAGCGAAGACTTCGGAGGCAGCTGGGAAAAAATGTCTGATTATGTCGGCGGAGGCACCGGCCCACATTACTACCAAGAGATCTATTGCGATCCCCACCGGTTTGATGTTGTCTATCACGCGAACGTCAGGATGGGACGCACCGAGGACGGTGGTAAAACTTGGGACTCGGTTTCTAAATCGACCAAGCACGTCGACAACCATGCCGTGGCCTTCAGTCCGACTGACCCCAACTTTTTAATTGTTGGTTGCGACGGTGGGCTTTATCGTTCCTACGACTACGCACAAAGCTATTCGTTCTGTGCCAACTTACCGCTGACTCAATTTTACAAGGTCGATGTCGATTACGACTTCCCTTTTTACAATGTTGTAGGCGGCACCCAAGACAACAACACACAGTATGGTCCGTCGCGAACTAGAAATGTTCAGGGAATTCGAAACGCAGACTGGCGAATCACAATCGGAGGCGATGGGCATGACAACGCAATTGATCCAACCGACCCCAACATTATTTACTGTGAATCTCAGGAAGGGTACATTCGAAGATTCGATCGAAGAACAGGCCAATCGGTTGACATCCGCCCGCGCCCGGGCGCCGGCGAGGACAACTTGCGATTCAATTGGGACTCACCCATTTTAATCAGCCCTCACGACAACAAGCGAATTTATTTTGCCTCCAAGTTTCTACATCGAAGTGACGACCGCGGTGACTCGTGGACCGCCGTCAGTCCTGACCTATCTCGAAACCAAAACCGATACAAACTAAAAATGATGGATCGTGTTTGGAGTGTTGATGCGGGCTATGACCTTCTCGCCATGTCGCAGTATGGAAACATTACCTCCATCAGCGAATCTCCCTTGGTCGAAGGTCTGCTGTATGTGGGAACCGACGATGGCTTAATCCATGTATCGGAAGATGGCGGAGAAAATTGGTCCGCTACGGACAAAATCTTTGACGTTCCCGAATACTTTTTCGTAAACGACATTAAGGCTGATCGACACGATTCCAATGTCGCCTACGCTTGTCTCGACAACCACAAAACCGGCGACTACAAACCCTATCTGGTCAAGACCGCCGACCGTGGAAAAACGTGGACACTGATTAGCGGCGACCTTCCGGAACGCCATCTTATTTGGCGAATCGAACAGGACCATGAAAATAAAAACTTGTTCTTCCTGGGAACGGAATATGGTTTATTCTGCACACTTAACGGATGTAAAACATGGATCAAAATGACCGCAGGCGCGCCCAACATTCCATTCCGTGACCTCGCTATCCAGCGTCGCGAAAATGACCTCGTCGCCGCAACCTTTGGACGGGGGTTTTATGTCCTGGACGATTACTCCCCTTTGCGTGAGTTAACAGATGAGCTACTAGACAATAGCGATTTACATATTTTCCCTATCCGCAAAGCTCTTTGGTACGTCCCACAAGATCTCTTAGGCGGAAGAAAAGGTTCGCAGGGTGACAGCTATTTTGAGACCCCCAATCCTGCGTTTGGCGCAACGCTCACCTATTACCTCAAGTCCGATTTAAAAACGAAGGCTGCGATCCGAAAGGAAGCTGAAGCAAAATTCTCTGGCAAAGGTGAAGATGTTCCAATTCCTTCTTGGGATCAGTTAAGGGATGAATCGCTGGAACAGGCACCCAAAGTTTACTTCGAATTTTACAACCAATCCAAAGACGTCGTGGCTCGTGTTAACGGGAGCACGAATAAAGGTTTGCACCGTTTGTCATGGAATCTTAGGTACACCCAATTCAATGGAAGCCCGATGGTTGCTCCGGGGAACTACTCAGTCCAGGGTTTTCAATTAGTCGATGGAAATACGACCAAGTTAGGTAATGAACAAAGCTTTGAGGTTCTTTCAATCGAGAACCCAAGTCTAAAGCCCAAAAATTTAGACGAGACAATCGCTTACCAACTTGGACTGGCTAAGTTCAACGATGCCATCGGCGCAACGGCTCGAACGCTCGCAACGAGAATCGACAGAATCGTTGAAATGCAGCAAGTTCTTCAAAAAAGCCCAAACGCCGAATCCGCGCTCCTGAGGCAAGCTCGCGAACTAGAACTAAAATTGCGAACGGCGGCTCGCCAGCTCAATGGAGACAATATCAAGAGTGACAAATTTGTGGAGGATGTTCCATCCATTGGAAGTCGCGTCGGTTCAGTTCTTTACGGTTCGTCTCGCAACACCTATGGAATTACTCAAACACAGAAAGATCAAGTTGAGATTGCCCGAACCGAATTTAAGGTTGTTTCAAAAACAATTAAGAAATTGATTAATTCCGATTTCAGAGCCTTCGAAAAGAAATTAAACGAGGCTGGCGTCCCTTGGACTGAGGGTCGCGATATCCCTGGCATCAAGTAACCGCTTGGGCATCTTCGGAACCTCCGACCGCGCAGGGGCTCGGCAAAATGGGTCTCCGCAATTAAACGATTTTGATCAACGCATGTGAAATTGTGCAAACAATAGGTCGTTCCGTTGCAATTACGGTTGACGATATTGAACCGATGACACAAATTGACTGGATGTCTATCGAATTTAAATGCACGACCTGTCAGAGCCTTCTTTGCGTTGACGAAGCCGGAAGCGGCAAACGAGCGCGGTGCCCCCGCTGCAAATCCCTTAACTTGATACCGAAAACGAAACTCGATCAACCTCCTGAACCTCCTGCTTCGCAACAATTTTTTATCGATTCGGTATCTGGCTCAATCTACGGCCCAATCACGAAGCTGGAACTCGACCAATGGGTTGAAGAAGGACGGATTTCAGGCGACTGTGTTATCCGCGCCAGCGGTGAGAAGGGAGGACAACCCGCAAGTCGTTATTACCCTGGACTTCAACCTTCTCCACTTCAGCGCCCCCTGGCGGCGAATCAGCCGTCTGCAATCGACGACCCGACCGATCTGAACACCGAAAATCCCTACTACTCGCCTCCCATTTCAAAAACAAACAAAGCGGTAAAACTTCGGGGTTATTCAGTCATCCCAACTGCAATCGATTTTGAAACTATTTTTTACGGTGCAGTAAAGGTCTTCCTTAAGAACGCGTTGATACTTTCGGCAACTGCCTTGATTTGCATGTTGCCGTCCATTGCTGATTCTATCTACCGCCTAGCCGAGATTGAACTCGACGCAATTCCACAAATCTTGCTCAACCTTGTGCAAATCTATCTGAGCATTGGCCAAGCGAGATTAGCGATCCAAATTTGTCGTGGGCAGACAGCGACATTTTCTACCGTTTTTTCCGGAAGTGACAAGTTTCTTCCTGTTATCCTTTTCACGTTTTTAGCATACATTGCCTTGACTCTCGGGATTCTGTTATTGGTTCTACCGGCGGTACTTCTGCTGCTCTATCTGTGGCCAAGCTATTTTCTGATCGTAGATAACCGCGCCGATGTCATCGAAAGCCTCTCGATGGCAAAAGACATTTGCACTCCCAATGTTTTGACGACATTCCTATTAGGTTTGACCTCAATCGCCATCCTTATCGCCGGCCTTCTGATTTGTGGAGTTGGCATCATCCCCGCCACTGGGTTCGTCTCCGTTCTGTGGGCCGTTTCCTATCTTGCGATGTCAGGCCAAATTTCCTTTGAATAAATTAGCCAAACGAAATGAATAACAAACCATCGATTACCGCTGTCGCTTTTGATATGGATGGCCTCATCTTTAATACCGAGGACCTCTATGATCAAGTTGGTGAAATTTTACTTTCTCGACGAGGATTAAAC
Organism: uncultured Pirellulaceae bacterium; assembly: GCA_938091115.1. Taxonomy (GTDB): domain Bacteria; phylum Planctomycetota; class Planctomycetia; order Pirellulales; family Pirellulaceae; genus Mariniblastus. Next base: position 21,828 of record CALKNI010000164.1, read on the forward strand.
TTCACGCGGGAACTGAAAATGGAGATGATGGGTCTTCCCGCTCCAAAAGCTTACGAAATCATGCGCAAACGATGCGAGATTACTGACTCCGTCGCTGATCTTCAATCCGAAACCGATGCAATTTTCGATGAACTTTTACCCGAACAACTTCGAACCATGCCGGGATTGGAAACACTCTTAGAAAAGTTGGAATCCAAGAGGATTCCCAAAATCGTTGCCACGAGCAGTCACCGCAAATTTGCCGAACGAAACCTCGCGCAATTTGAACTTACTCATCGGTTTGAATTTATTTTAACGGCCGAAGACGTAACGCAAGGCAAGCCTCACCCTGAGGTTTATTTGACTGCCTCTCAAAAATTAGCGGTTGCCCCACTTAATTTGCTTGTTCTAGAAGACAGTAAAACGGGCAGTACCGCCGCTGCTGCCTCGGGGGCTTATACGATTGCTGTGCCAACCGCTCATAGCATCGGATTGGACTTCTCGCACACAGCCCACGTCGCTTCACGTCTCGACGACGAATTTATTTTGAACCTATTTGATTGAGTTATACGAGGCATTTTTTGTTTTTACCCGCCTTAGAAGCCCTGTGAGAACTTAGAATTCCTTCAGTTTCCGTTACATTCGCCTGAAAAATCTAGGCTTTCCACTCGGGCTTATGAAAGGCCCAGTTAAGCTTCAACTAGCAACGCCCCGTAGGGAAGCGAATTATCGAGAGGGCAGGGGGATTTTAATGTGGCGGCGTTAATCTTTTGCTGCCGAAAGTCCTCGCAATAGCTGCATAATTAAACCATCATTCTGGTAGTCTAACAGCAAGGCGAGAAAGGCAAGAAACACCCATCTCCAATGCTTCAGATATTTTGCTTTAGGCGAGAGTTTAGCTAATTCATCTAGCTCTTCTTCTGTGAGAGGGCAGTCATCCTTGCAAGTGTCTTCTATTTCCTTCATGACCAGAAGCCTAACAAAAGCCACCTAGGGAAGCAAACTTTCGAGAGGGCAGGGGCTTTTGATAGGGCCGCATCAGTTCGGTAAACCATTGAGCCCATACTTTTCAGCATTGGAAATAGTCGGTGAGAGAAGCAACTAAAAACCAGCTTCGGCATCTCAAAGGCCGAGGCTATCGCGGGGAAAACCCTGAGACTTTTGAAGAAGCGTCCACTTGCATAGCCCCTCTTAAAAACGCCAAAAAGGTCGCAGGCCGATGGAAGACGCGGTGCGATTCCTTCTGCCTGAAAAACTTGAGTCTTTTAAAAGCTAGGGTATAGAGGACGCGAGCCAAAGACGTTAACTCAAAAGAGAGACGAGATGAGTCGCAGCAAGTTGATGCAGGAGGCACTGGATTAACTGCTGCGAGACAGTAGCAGATCTTGGGCAAATTAAGGGCTAACTCCTTTCTAGCCAACTTGCACCAAAAATGTGGGGCTCAAATGCACCAAATTCAAATATTTAAGATTCTCCACGCCTAAACTGGTTTTGGTACAATCTTTTAAGCAAATTCAAAAAACATGTTAGGCCACCATCTCGAACAGGACTGCCAATGATTGAATTTATTGGAAAAGGAAAAAGTCACAACTGCAACGGAACGACGCGACGCGACTTCCTCCGAGTTGGCGCCCTGGGTGGGTTTGGGATGACGCTTGCCGACTACCTGTGGGCGGAGCAACATGGCGCGGTCAAAAGAGATCAGGATAAAAAATCCTGCATCATGATTTTCAACCTCGGCGCTCCGAGCCAAATCGACACCTTTGACATGAAACCCGACGCACCAGCGGAAGTGCGCGGACCATTCAAACCCATCTCGACCAATTCGGACAATTTTCAGGTTTCAGAAATCCTTCCGCTGCACGCAAAAATCGCTGATAAATTTTCAATCGTTCGAAGTTGTTTCCACACCTCTGCTGCCGTTCACGATGCAGGTTGGCAAATGATGCAAACCGGACGGCAATTTTCAGGAGGGGTAGAAACGCCCCATGCGGGATCCGTTGTCGCTTTCCTCAAAGGCCGAAAAACAGACCTACCGCCACATGTCGTTTTACCGCAACTAATGGGGCGGGGCGGGGGAGGACTACCCAACGGTCAAGCAGGTGGTTTTTTAGGCAAGTCCTACGACCCATTCGCACTCATGGCCGACCCCTCTAAACCAAATTTCAAGGTTCCCGATCTTCTTCCACCCTCCGAAATCGGCACAGTCCGCCTCGACCGACGAAAAAAGATGCGCGAAATCGTCGACAGCCAAATCAAACAGTTTGAAAAGAGTGATGATGCAAAACTTCTCAATGAGAACTTCCACACCGCTTATCGAATGATGACCAGCAAGCAGGCACGAGAAGCGTTTGACCTAAGTCAGGAAAAACAGGCGACTCGCGAACGCTATGGCATGAATCGTTTTGGCCAGTGCTGTTTACTTGCAAGACGGTTAATCGAAGCGGGAGTTCGTTTTGTGACGATCAACACGTTCCTTACCGTCTTTGACGAGATCACCTGGGACATCCACGGCTCAAAACCGTTCACCTCAATTGAGGGCATGAAAAACATTGTGGCACCAACCTACGACCGCGCTTACAGTGCCCTAATCGAGGACTTGTCCCAACGGGGCATGCTCGATGACACTCTGGTCACGAACCTTGCTGAATTTGGCAGGACGCCAAAAGTAAACCCTGCTGGTGGCCGAGACCATTGGCCTCAGTGCTTCACCGTCGGCTTTGCAGGAGGCGGTATTCAAGGTGGTCGAGCAATTGGCGCAAGTGATCCAATTGGTGCAGTTCCGGCAGATCGCCCCACGCCTCCCGGCGATGTGATTGCCACGATTTTCCACTCCCTTGGATTAGACCTGCACGCCGAATTACCCGGCCCGGGCGGGCGACCTTATCCACTTGTTGATTTTGGATCACGCGAAATAAAAGAATTGTTTTAAATTATTTTTTTGAGTCAATATTTATGAACCCAAAGCCGGAGAAGATCGAGCGCCTTGGAATACGTAATTTCAAACAAAACTTCACAGCCTTATGCGTTATTGCGATAATTCTGGACTGTGCATTAGCTGGTACAATTTTGGGGCAAAACAAGCTGCCAGAAAACGACCAAACTGGATTGCTATTCTCACAACCTGAATCTCCAGAATTCACACGTCACGTCCTGCCCATCCTTTCAAAACTTGGTTGCAATTCGGGAGCTTGCCATGGCGCCCTCGCTGGCAAAGGAGGGTTTCGACTTTCACTGAATGGATACAATCCAAATGGTGACCACTTCACGATCACCCAACAGTCTCTAGGGCGCCGAATTGAGATATCTGATCCCGGGCGTAGTTTAATTCTAACAAAGCCAACAGGCACGCTACCTCATAAAGGCGGGTTGAAACTTGACACCGATTCCGTGGAATACAAGATCCTCTCGGACTGGATCGCGAAGGGGGCAAAGGGACCGACCGCGACCGATGCAACTTTACTGAAACTGGAAGTAGAACCAAAAGAAATTGTCTTGACCCCAGAAGACACGGCAAACGTAAATGTATTCGCCCACTACAGTGATGGAAAAAAAGAAAATGTCACGCGCTGGGCTAAGTTCAATTCGTCCAACACGCCCGTCGTTGATGTCGACCAAAACGGCAGGCTAAGTGTTGCCAGCCAAGGTGAAGCTTCCATTGTTGTCTGGTTTTCAAGCCTGCTTGAAGTTTCTCGAGTTCAACTTCAGTTTGCCAATGAGATTCTACCTGAGGTATTTGAAGATGCCCCTAGACGAAACTTCATTGACGATCGTGTGCTTGAAAAACTGGAACAGCTTAGACTCGCACCCTCTCCAAGATGCGATGATTCGACGTTTATCCGCCGCGTTTTCCTAGACACAATCGGCGTACTGCCAACGCCAAAGGAAGTTCAGGATTTCAAATCAAATCCATCAGAAAACAAACGCGACGAATTAGTCGACCACCTATTACAGCGTGAGGAGTACATTGATTATTGGAGTTATCGTTGGTCCGATGTCTTTTTAATCAGCGGCAAACGGTTGCGCCCAGAAGCGGTAAAAGCCTACTACCAATGGCTTCGGGGAAAAATTGAAGCCAACGATCCTTGGGATGAAATCGTTCGCGATGTCGTAACTGCGCAAGGCAGCAGTTACACCAATGGCGCCACAAATTTCTTTGCATTGCACCAGACCCCAGAAGACATGGCAGAAAACGTCTCTCAGGCGTTTCTTGGACTTTCGATTGGATGTGCCAAGTGCCACAACCACCCTTTAGAAAAATGGACGAATGATCAATATTATGCCATGGCCAACTTATTCTCGAGGGTTCGCGCAAAGGGGTGGGGAGGAGACGCGAGAAATGGAGACGGCTTAAGAACATTATTTCTTGCGACGAGCGGTGAACTTATCCAGCCGTTAACCGGCACCGCTCAGCCGCCTACGCCGCTCGATGGCACGCCTTTAGAATTCGATGACCCCGTGGATCGCCGCGAACATCTCGCTGACTGGCTAACCAGTCCGGAAAACCCATATTTCAGCCGATCAGTTGCAAATCGAGTCTGGGCAAATTTCATGGGTCGAGGCTTAGTTGAAAACGTGGATGACATGAGAACCTCAAATCCCGCGACCAACGAACCACTTCTTAACGAGTTATCATCTTTTTTGAGCCGAAATCAATTCGATTTAAAGACTCTGATGCGCGAAATCCTACGTTCGGAAACCTATCAACGAAGCAGCGTCGTCCTGCCTAACAACAAACAGGACGATCGATTTTATTCCCGGTTCTATCCTCGGCGATTGATGGCGGAAGTCCTTCTGGACGCGATCTCTCAAGTCTCCGAAGTCCCAACCGAATTTGCAAAAATCGAACACAAAGGTGCCGACATTCGCACAACCAAGGAATACCCCTTGGGAACACGCGCAACGGAACTCTATGATTCGGCAGTGCTCTCTTCATTTCTTTCCAAATTTGGCAGAAACAGTCGGGACATTGTGTGTGAGTGCGAACGAACCAACAAACCGAGCCTCGTACAAGTCCTTCATATCGCCAATGGATCGACAATCAATGAAAAACTAAAATCAAGTAAAAGCTGCGTCGATGTTGCCATTTCGAAGCCTGCAACTTCGAACAAAGCGATCATCCGCGAGGCATTCTTAAAAACGGTTGCCCGCGAGCCCACGGAACATGAGAGCAGTGAACTTCTAAAAATAATCGAGCAGGCCGGCGAGGATGACCGGAGAAGTGCAATCGAGGACCTTTTCTGGAGCCTCATGAGTAGTCGCGAATTTCTATTTCAGCATTAAACTGAAGTTGATCAAACAAATGCCTCCCAAAAACCTAACAATTCACATCTTAACGCTCTGCATTGCGTCCCTGTTGGCCCGCGGGCAGACGTTAGGTGATCAACCGACCTACGCCCAAATTCAACCTATTCTCACCAAATATTGCGCAGGTTGTCATAATGGCAACGAGGCAAATGGGGAATTCGCATTGGATAATTACGATGCTCTATTTCGAGGCGGCGAAAATGGGACCGCATTAACTTCGGGCAGTGCCGCTTCAAGTCGAATAATCCAGTACATGCGTGGAACATTGCAACCTTCAATGCCACCCGAAGAAGAAGCCCAGCCTTCGACAGCCGATATTGATCTGGTCGCGAAATGGATTGATTCGGGCGCACCTGGCCCTAAAGGAAAAAGTCCGCCGCTTACACTTAACGTTCCAAAAATCTCTCCTCGCACTGCTCAGCGACCGATCACGTCGTTAACAGTATTTAAAAACAAACTTGCAATCGGACGATACGGTTCCATTGAAATACAAACGCTCAACTCAGAAAAACCCTCCCAAGAAATCGCTGAAATTGCCGGTAAAGTCACGAGCCTTGCCTTCTTGAAGGGCGGCCAGTTTCTTGTTGCTGGCACGGGAGTCACAGGGCTTTATGGAGAAGCAATATTAATCGACCTAGCAACGCTTCAAATTTCTAAACGGTTTCGTGGACATCTTGATCTCGTATACTCGGTCGCAATCTCTGTTGATGAAACTCAGCTAGCGACATCAGGATACGACAAAAAATCGTTACTTTGGAATCTGGATTCAGCAAAACCCATTGCCCAGTTTCTTGGTCACAACGATGCCGTGTTCCAAAACACATTTGACCAATCGGGAAAACGACTTCTCACAGCCAGCGGCGACGCCACCGTGAAGGTCTGGCGAACTTCCGACGGCTTGCGACTGGACACTCGCAACGAACCTCTCAAAGCCCAACAAGCTGTGGTCATCAACCCCGACGGCGAATCTTTTTATTCCGCTGGCGAAGATAACCGGATTCGAAAATGGTTATTGGAATCATCTGCTCCAGATCAAGTCAACCGACTGGCCATTTCTCGGTTTGCCCATGAGTCCAGCATTCAATCGCTGCAATTTACCCCGAATGGGTTTTTCTTATTTTCATCCGCCGCCAATGGTTCAATTAAAATTTGGAACCCACAAACGCTGACAGAAATATACGAATTCAAAGACTTGCCCACTAATGTTCAAACATTCGCCCTCACGGACGAACAGATCATTATTGGAACCTCCAAGGGAAAAATTGAAAAAATCAACTGGGCGAAACAGTCTCAATCCATGGAGGCTGCCTCGCCTGCGAACACGAAGTTGGCATCCAAGCCATCCGAAACTTTGGAGAGTCCAAAAGCACAGCCGAATGCAATTGTTGAAAGCGAGCCAAACAATGTCTTGGCTGACGCGAATGTCATGCGGGCACCATTTATTGCGGAAGGAATGATTACCGAATCCGACATTATCGATCAAGATCTCTATCGATTCCAAGCTCTTCAGGGCAGTCGCTGGATTATTGAAGCGAGAGCGACCAAAGGTAGCCCGGTCGACACCCATATTTCGGTTCTTGCAAGTGACGGAAATCCAGTGCCCCGCGTCGTTTTACGCTCGGTAAGGGATTCCTATTTCACCTTCAGAGGAAAAAACTCGACTCAGACATCGGATTTCCGCATTCACAACTGGGAGGAAATGCAACTCAATGAACTGCTTTACTGCAATGGTGAAGTTGTCAGATTGTATCACTACCCGCGTGGCCCAGATTCTGGCTACAACGTCTTTCCTAATTTTGGTAAACGCCATTCGATGTTTGACACTACTCCCATCGCCCATGCGTTGCACGAGCCATGCTTTATTGTCGAAGCTCACCCCCCTGGTTCTACCTTTCCAGAAATTGGACTACCCGTTTTCAAACTTAATTATGAAAACGATGATGCTTCGACTCAACAAATTGGCACAGACTCTCGCCTCTCATTTACCGCACCTGATGATGGCAATTACTTTGTCCGCGTTCGAGACGCAAGAAGTTTTGGCGGTGACAAATTTGGCTACACTCTGACCGTCAGGAATGAACTGCCAGACTTTAAAATTAAAAACGTGATTGGAAAAAACCCGAAGTTGTCTCTGGGCAGCTATCAAAGGCTTGGAATCGAACTTGAGCGTATCGATAATTTTAACGAAGCAGTTCAAATCGAAATCGAAGACTTGCCACCGGGAATCAGTGTTGTTGGCCCGGTTGAAATCGAACGGAATGGTTTAAGAGCTTTTGTTACATTGCATGCATCCAAAGAGGCAAAACTAGAGAAGGACACATCCAACACACCGACACTCAAAGCCACTGCCACCATTGATGGTAAGCACATTCTTCGGGAATCGAAGATTGGAGCAATCGAACTAATTCCACCATTAAAGTTGGCAGTTGATCTACAAGCCTTACCTAACGCCGATTCAACGCTTAAACCAAGTGAATTCGAAACCACATCAATTCCTGAAGTTCGCATTCTCCCCGGAGAAACTACCACGGCAAAGATCTTCATTACCCGCAACGGCCACAAGGGTCGCGTCAACTTCGGCAAAGAAGATGCTGCTTTAAACCTGCCGTTTGGCGTTTACGTCGACAACACCGGGCTCAATGGAGTCTTGATCCCGCCGGACAAGAATTCGCGAACCATATTTTTAACAGCCGAAAGCTGGGTAGAACCATGTTCGCGACTGATTTTCGTAAGGGCAGGGGAGGCCGGCAACCCATGCTCCAACCCAATTCGGTTGACCGTCCTTCCACAGATCTCCGAATAAAAATACTAATTGAATCGACTGAATTGTTGCCGCGAGCTTATTCCCCAGAGGAGAGGAAATTAAAACTCAAACGGGGGGCTAGAAAATTGTCAAGTTTTGAAGTTTGATGAATGCTCGAATCTTCTATTGTCAGGGCTGAAAGCTAAATAATGAACTCTCCAATTGCGATTGTAATGGCCGCGGGAAAAGGAACCCGCATGAAATCAGAACTTCCTAAAGTGCTATGTCTGGCCAACGGACGACCGCTGGTCCGATTCGTACTCGATGCTCTTAATCAGGCGGGCGTCGGGGGCATGGTTGTCGTGGTTGGTTACGAAGCGGAAAAAGTGGAGACCGAGCTTGCTGGCGAGCAAAATCTCCAATTTGCCTATCAAACCGAGCAACTTGGTACTGGCCACGCCGTTATGATGTGCCGCGAGCAGATCAAAGATCATGACGGGCCAGTGGTCGTGGTCGCAGGCGATTCTCCTATGATGCAAGCCTCTTCGATTAAATCACTGCTCGATGAATTCGCAGACGCTGCTCCCGCATGCCTTTTAGGAACTCTTATTCACTCCGATCCCACGGGACTTGGTCGGATTGTTCGCAATGCGGATGGCCAGTTCGTCGGAATCGTCGAGGAGAAGGATGCTGACGAGGAACAGCGTAGCATTTCTGAAGTCAATATGAGCACCTACGTATTTGACTGCCAAAAAATGTTGAGGGCTTTGGACCGCTTGACCGATGACAACAACCAAAAAGAGTATTACATTACAGATCTGCCGGGAATCATGCTTGATGACGGAGAGGATGTCCGTGCCCTTCCGGTTCTCAAACCAATCGAGGCCTTAAGTGTCAACACCGTGGAACAACTTGTAGAGGTCGAACAAGTAATGAAGAATCTCCTGACAGAATAAGCACAAGAATCGCAGTAAGATAACCGAACCAAGAATCATCGGCACGACTGAGTCACGTTTATTAATTAACTAAATCACCTGTTTATTCGAAGTACCAACGATGCGAGAACTGAAAATTTTTAGCGGTCGTGCCCATCCTGAGCTGTCTGAGAAAATTGCTGAGTTTCTCCACCTCGAACTGGGAAACGTGAAGTTCTCTACCTTTCCCGATGGGGAAGTTCACTGCAAAATTGAGGACGTCCGTGGAAGGGACGTCTTCCTGGTACAACCGACCTGTCCGCCGGTTAACGATACATTGATGGAATTGTTAATCCTTATCGACACTTGCCTTCGCGCCAGTGCCGAAAGAATTACCGCTGTGATTCCTTATTTTGGCTATGCCCGCCAGGACCGAAAAGACGAAGGACGCGTTCCTATCACGGCCAAACTAGTAGCCAACATGGTTACCCGAGCAGGTGCTGATCGCGTTTTGACGATGGATTTGCATGCTGCACAAATCCAAGGTTTTTTCGACGTTCCCGTTGATCACATGTATGCTGCTGGCGTCCTTAATGATCACTTCCGCGCCATGAATATCCCAAAAGAAGATATCGTAATCGTCAGCCCCGACGAAGGCAGCATTAAACGCGCCGTGGGACACGCGAAACGACTCGGAGGCGATATTGCTATTATCGATAAAAGACGGTTGTCAGCCGACAATGTCACTCAGGAAAACATTATTGGCGGCCCACTAGAAGGCAAAGTCGCGCTGATGTTCGATGACATGATTAGCACCGCGGGCTCGATTGTTGGTGCTGCCGAATTGGTGCGAAAAAAAGGTGCGCGGGAGATCCACGTCGCTGCATCTCATGGCGTTTTCGCGGGACCAGCGATTGAACGACTCAAGAATGCCCCAATTGACAGTATCGTGGTCACCGACAGCATTCCAATTCCCCCAGAAAAAATGCTGCCTAACATGAAAGTTTTGAGTGTCGCTCCAATCTTGGCAGAGGCCATCAAGCGGATTCACCAGCACAAATCGATTTCTGCGATATTCAGCGATGCTGGCGGCGAAGAGGCTTAAGAATTCATGGGCTCGATAATTTAAGTGAGGTCGGATTGACCGGCTTTGTTTCGATCGGGATCTAGCTCAAGGCTAGCTCCGGTTTTTTATAAGTAATCCCTTGAAACGGCCATCAATTGCGATACCGCAATGACACGGCTAACTGCGGTCAGAATCTTCACGTCGAAACACGGCAACGACATCTTCGGCAGGGACCACGAACAGTTGGTTATCCGACTCGAAATCAACAGGAATTGCATTTCCGGGGTGAAACAGAACCTTATCGTACTGACGCAAAGGCAAATCCTCATCGTGCTCAATCGCAGCTGAGATCGTCACGATTCGCCCAGTAATTGTTGGAATCTCTGCGGAATCAGGTAAAGCGATCCCACCCTTGGTTTTCTTTTTCGGCTCATCTTTACGCACGAGAACACGGAGTCCGATTGGTTCTACGTACTCAAATTTGGGTGCTCGAGCTTGTTTCTTACCAGGCTCTCTCGCCATTCCTAAATTCCTCGTATTTACTGATGAGCTTTAAAGCGGTTCATTATTGCGACTTTTTAAAAAACGTCGAGCCATTCGAGGCGTTGAAGCAGGAATTGAACGCTGAATTTCTAATTTCGGGGACTAAAATTCCACTTTTTCAGCCCAAATTACGAAACAGGTTCAAAGCGGCCCTCACGGGGACCACCCTTTTGGCCTGAATCCCGAGCGTCCCAACACCCGCAGTCGCCCCAATCCGTTTTAATTTTAAATCTCGACAAACGATTTATAAAAATTTCGCTGATCTTAATCTCTTTTCCCAAAAGCCTGCATTAGACAAGCCGATGGTACGATAGTGAAACGCGAAAACGCATTTAAGAATCACGGGATATTCGCCTAAAACCAAGAAATAACCGCAGTAAATAGACTTGTTCTCAGGCTTGGAGACCATCCTGACGGCACCTCTCAATCAGCTGGAGGCAATTCGGCAACGTTTGAAGCGGTAAAAAGGCGGCTAAAACTGTAACTTGGGCTTGTATCAAGTCGGGATTCTGCCAAAATGTGCGGTTTCAATGATAAAGAAATGGTGGACGGTTTGCGCCATCATATCGGCTGAGTTCCGCCGGATTGCAGCCCGCTTGCTAGGCTTCCCTCGCTGTTGTGGGTTTGCTTTGCACGAATATATTTTGCTTTGAATCCAAATTTGTATGACAGGTTATTAAAGTGGCAGACACACTTAACGTAGAAAAACGAGAAGAGACTGGATCGCTTAGAATGAAGCGTCTGCGTCAAACGGGTAAGATCCCTGCTGTTTTATACGGGCACGGCAAAGATACTGAGGTGCTTTGCGTTCTCGAAAAAGAATTAACCAAGGCAATTGACCACGGAAGCCACATTGTTGAACTCAAAGGAGCGGCAAGCGAGAGTGCTCTCATCAAAGCCGTTCAATGGGATGCTTTCGGAATCAACATTATTCATTTGGATCTGACTCGAGTCGACGCGACAGAAGCCGTCGAGGTCACGCTTCCAATTGAACTTCGTGGAGACGCTAAAGGGACTCACCACGGTGGAGTGGTAAACTTCCTTCAGCACCAAGTCTCGATTATGTGCCCTGCAAATGTAGTCCCCGAAAAAATCGAACTTAAAATCGCAGATTTGGATGTCGATCAAGTAATTGACGCAGGCCAACTGGTTTTGCCAGAAGGCGCTAGTCTTGCCGAAGCTGGAACCACCCCAATTGTTTCATGCACGCTGGCTGCTGGAGAAGATGATGCAACCGGTGAAACGGATGAATCCTAGGAATTGTAGGCATTTACGATGAAAATCGTCGTTGGTCTGGGAAATCCCGGTAGAGAATACGACGGAACGCGACACAACGTCGGGTTTGAAGTTTTGGCTTTAATCGCCCGGCGATTTAATGCGGGGCGACCGAAGGCTAAATTTAAAGCAGAAGTGGCAGAAGTAAGTATAAAAAACCAGAAAACGATCTTGCTCAGTCCGCTCACTTTTATGAACTTAAGTGGGCAAAGCGTCAGGGCAGCACTCGATTTCTACAAATTACCGCTGAATGATGTTTTGGTGGTTTGTGATGACATCAATTTGGATGTTGCAAGGCTGAGATTTCGGCCAAGCGGATCCGCAGGAGGTCAAAACGGATTAAAAAACATCATCCAGCAATTGGGAAGCCAAGATTTTGGAAGACTGCGGGTTGGAGTTGGGAAAACTCCGCCTCACTGGAATGCGTCGGATTTTGTTTTAGGCAAATTCGGAGCAGACGAGCGGTCTGAAATTGATCTCGGCATTTCCCGTGCAGCCAGTGCTGTTGAGGCTTGGATAGGGCACGGGATTGAAGTGGCAATGAATCAATTCAACGCCAACCCAACCCAACAGAAGAAAAAAAAGTCGGAAACGAACCAGCAGGTAGTCAACCTGCCTGATCAAGTCCGAGAATAACACGACAGACCCAATAAACCATTAAAAACGAGACTTATAAGGAAATTCGAACGTGGCTGAGAATGTTTACGAATGCATGTTCATCTTTAATGCTAACGCATATGCGAGAAACCCTGCAGGAGCGGCGACAGCAGTTGACGAATTGGTCACCTCTAACGGTGGCGAAATCCTTGCGAGTCGCCTTTGGAATGAGCAGAAACTAGCCTATCCAATCAAAGGTCACCGCAAAGGTGCTTACTGGTTAAGCTATTTCCGTATTGACAGCTCACAACTGGTCAAATTCAACCGCGCCTGCCAGTTGAATGACTCGATTTTGCGGCACCTTGCCATCAAACTTGACCCAAGGTTGGTTGAGCCAATGGTTGCTGTAGCGAAAGGCGAGACACCGGCTGCAAAGGCACCTGCGGAAGCGAGCAGCGAAGCAGAAACTGAAGCTGTTGCAACGGAATAAAATTGAAAACCAATTGATTTTTACGCCGGCCTGACCAACCGTGTCACAACCGGTTGCGAAGATACAACTAATGATTTTTGTTTAGCGGATTCAACGGATTGTAAAACCGCCGAAAAAATGAAGCTGACGAGCGTCAGTGGATGGCTCTCAAAATTTTGGAGATTACCATGGCTAGTTACAATCGCGTCGTAATCGTTGGAAACTTAACTCGAGACGTCGAGTTAAGGTACACCCCCGGAGGTACCGCAGTCACCGACATCGCTCTGGCAGTGAATGACCGGGTCAAAAAGAACGATCAATGGGTTGATGAAGTAAATTTTTTCGATGTAACTTTATGGGGACGTACCGCTGAAGTAGCAGGAGAATACCTTTCAAAAGGATCCTCCGTTTTAATTGAAGGAAAGCTGAAACAAGATCGTTGGGAACAAGACGGTAAGAATCGATCAAAAGTAAAAATTGTAGGCGAAAAAATGCAGATGCTGAGTAGTCGCAATAGCGGAGGAGCAGGTGGCCAACCGTCCAGGCCCCACACTTCCACTGAAGGGACATCGACACCTGCACAAAGTGCACCTCAACAAAGTGCACCTCCTAATGACGAAGTACCATTTTAATTTTTTAAACGACAACTCGATCCCAAAAACTAGTCGCTAAGACTTTGCAAACGGATTTAGAAACAAATAAACCGAGATAGTAAAAAAGAGACACTTCGATGCCATCATCTAAAACAAAAAAAATCAAACGCAACAAGCCACAGTATTCACGACTCCCACGCGGCGAAAGCGGCGGAATTGAACTCCTCTTGATCCAATCGGTTGATTACCTTGGGAAACAGGGAGAAGTTGTCGAAGTCAAAGCGGGATTTGCAAACAATTATCTCCTGCCACAGGGGCTCGCGACCGTTGCCAGTGACCATCACAAGCGAATGGTCGATAAGCACAAGGTCAAACTACAGGAAATTGAAGCTTCTCGCTTGAAGGATCTCAAGGAACTTGCCAAACATATTGGTAAACAAAGCGTTACGATTGAAGCCAACGCCAACGAAGAGGGGCATCTCTACGGAAGTGTCGGTGCCGCCGAGATCGTTGCGTCTTTGAAGCAAAACGAAATCACGCTGACCGCCGATCAGATCCGCCTGGAAGGTGTTTTGAAGGAGCTTGGCCTCTACACTGTGAAAGTGCATCTGCACCAAGAAATCGAAACCGAACTCAAAGTCTGGGTCGTCCCAACGGTCGACGAGAACGCCTAGTTTGAGCGTCTTGCCGGAACCCAAGTTACCGACAAGTTTTCCAAAATTTATTTAAGCCTCGGTCGGTATTTTTTTATCGTCGGGGCTTATTTTTTCATCCAAAATAATCCTTTAACTCACCTGTCGGTTGCTACATTGGGCACCTCCTTTTTAGCCGCCAGTCTCTGACCCTAAAAATCCCCCCAAGTGGTTGTTATCGACTGCGACGCACTTATGATGGGGATGGGTCACTGGTCGATCACAAGGAACAATGGAATGGCAGATAAATTCGACACTTCATCGGGCAAGAAACGCCGCAAATATGTGAAACACGAACCGAGTGCGGATCTGCTGACCCGGCAACCGCCCTATAATCTCGAAGCTGAGGTCGGTGTGCTCGGAAGCATCATGCTGATGCCCGAAACCTGTGATGAAATTGTAAACATTCTTCGTGAAGTCGATTTCTATGACGAAGCCCATCGCATTTTGTTTTCACACATCATGGAGATGCATAATGGAGGAAAAAAAATTGACCCACTGCTGCTCCGTGAGCGTCTTATAGCTGGCGGTGAAATTGAATCCATCGGCGGTGCTGGTCGATTAGCTGAAATTTTCACGTCGGTTCCTAATGCTGCTCATGTCACCTATTACGCAAATATTGTCCGGAGCAAGGCTACCTCGAGACAGCTGATAAACACTTGTTCTGACCTGTTAAATGAAGCTTACCTCCCCGAAGGTGACCCAGACATTCTCCTCAACGACGCCGAACAAAAAGTTTTCGCGATTCGCGAAAGCCGACAATCCAACAACCTCGCCCCCATCGATGAAATTCTTTCCGACGCGATGGACCGGATGGAAGCGAGGATGGCAGGAAAAGGACAGGAGGGTACGGTAGAAACAGGATTCACCGACCTAGACCAAATGACCGGTGGTCTGCACGCTTCTGAATTGGTGATTTTGGCTGCTCGCCCAAGTATGGGCAAAACAGCTTTCGCGATGAACATTGCTGAAAATGTCGTGATGAAATCAAGAAAACCAGTTTTGTTTATTAGCCTGGAAATGGCCTCCATTGAGTTGATCGAACGAATGCTTTGTTCTGTTGCAAAAGTGAATGGACACCAACTACGTAGTGGTACACTCAGTTCCGATAATCGGAAAAAAGTAGTCCAAGCTGTCGGCGAATTAAATCAGGTCCCACTTTTCATCGACGACTCACCTACACGCAATGTTTCGGAAATCGCGGGTGCAGCACGGCGAATTAAGCGTAAGGAAAATGAACTGGGCCTTGTTGTAATTGATTATTTGCAACTGATTCAGCCGGACAATCCCAATGATGCAAGACAAGAACAAGTCGCTAAAATCGCGAGGCGTCTGAAGGGCTTGGCCCGTGAATTAAAAACACCGATCTTGTGCTTGTCGCAGCTAAACCGACAGGCGGAAGATTCTCGCGACCATCGGCCTAAGCTTAGCCACCTGCGTGAATCAGGCGCGATTGAGCAGGACGCTGACGTGGTTATGTTCGTACACCGCGAAAGCTACTTCCAGAAAGGACAGCCGGAAGAAGAAGTAAATCAAAACGAAGCGTTGATCATCATTGAAAAACAGCGAAACGGTCCGACGGGTGACGTCGAGCTTCATTGGGAGCGAGATTTCACCCGGTTTTCGAATCGCGCACCAGAGCGATACAGCGAATTTGATGACTTCCCAGGTTAGTTTTACCCATAGCCCATTCAGTTGTCAGTAAGTGAGTCTAGCGTCGACGACGGCCTAACATGGCCAATGCCCCGAGCCCCAAAAGAGCAACACTTGACGGTTCCGGCACACTGCTGATATTCCAGGAAAACCCAAAATCGGTCGCAGAATTCCCAGAAATTCGAAACGTGTAATCGCCTCCGTCGAGGCCCTCGAAATAGATATGCTCGTTGTTGTAGGCAGATCCATTACTAGCATCGAGAAGCGTTCCTAGGAACGATCCAGTCGAATCGAACAGCTCAAGATTCAGATCCGCAAGATTCCTTTCAGCTTCAAATGCTGTCCCCGAATCGACATCAACGATGTCCATGTTCCAACTTAAAACGGCAGACAAACTAGCGTTCCCCCCTGACGTGATGGAGAAGTCGTAGAAGAGATCCTTACTTCCGTCAAAATCTCCATAGTCCCAGCCCCGATCATTAATATTTGAAGTCGGATCCGTAGTCGAGGCCTCAAATTGCCCACCTTCAAAAATGTGATAACTGTTGAGAATATTTAACTCACCAAAACCAAACACCTCGTCCATCGGCCGTGTTGAAGTTCGATCCCACGATGCAAATTCATCTTTGGTCGCGCCCGCAAAAAGAGTCGCTCGAATCACTTCATTTTGGACGAAATCGGTCCCTGTCCCCGCTTGCTTTAGCAAAGCCGCAGCGCTGCCCACCACAGGTGTTGAAAAACTGGTCGCACCAGCGGAAGGCACTACGATCGACGTTGCGAACCGCGGAGCACCATAAACAGAGGTTAAGCTTTGGGAATGGTTGCCATCTGATCGGCCAACGGCAATTGCGTTGTAGCTTGGAGTTAACACTTGCGGGGTTGCACTTGTCGAACCGTTATTGGCTCCGACTACCATTAAAGTGTTGTCTCGATTAATGACAAAATCGAAGCGCTCGAGAATATCCTCAGCCTCCGCCGTCGTCAGACCGTTGCCTACGTAGCTGTGATTCCCAACGTCAAAAGCAGGTGTCGAATTAAGATCGTTTCCACTGAGCGCATTAAGCCAATTAAAGATATAGTTATTAGCGTCGTAGCCAGTAATGCTACTAATCCCACCGGTCATACTTGATGAATTTCCATAAAAATTACGGGCAACCGCAGTACCATGGTTATTGGCACCGAACGCCCCCGATCCTTCTGTAAACGTCTTATCAGCGAATTCTGCAATGGTGACATCAGGCATGTAATTCCCCGCGGTATCGGGAGCCTCGGCCTGCATTACGTTTAAGCCCGCCCCGTCTCCAAGGCTACCACCTTTTTCGGAAACCAGATCATTGAAACCAATTTCAGACTTCCAGCTTTGACCAAAGATCATCGAACTGGGTAACACAATAAATGCAAGTGTAATTAGAATCGGTCGACTGTTCATCTTCGCTAACTCCACTACTATCTTTTGCATAGACATATCCCCTAATCACGGGACAAATAATTAGTATAGTTACCAGCTACACGAAGTTTTAGAACTTGGTCCATTTAACGACATATTAATCATAAATTCCCCGCCCAGCATCCAAGTGTCGCGCCTAACCGGGCTTACTTGTACCGCCAAGACCTTTTCAAGTAACGCGACACGATTGCACTTCGGTTTCCCTTGCTCGATAATGAAAAGACTGTTGAAACAAGGAAAGCGAACGACAGTTTTCCAGTCTCCCTACCCTATGAAGTTTTGGTAATTGTGACCTTAGTTCGATGAAAGATACTGGAATTGTAATTCTCGATGAGGTCGAGAACTGTCCCTACTTAGACGGTGAATCCGCCCGCATGCCTTTGCGCATGCCGTTAACAAAATTAACGCCAGAAGGAATTGATCAATTACTCTACGATGGGAATCGCCGCACTGGAGAGTTTATCTACCAAACTCAATGTGCGAGTTGCCGAGCTTGTGAACCAATTCGAATCAACTCCCACGAATTCAACTTCAGTAAAAATCAGCGACGTCAGTTGAACCGTGGAGACAAAAAGTTTACTCAGCGGTTTGGGCCGCTTTGCTGCGACGATTCAAGACTCGATCTTTTTAATAAACATCGCAAGGTACGAGGTCTTGCCAAAAACGACCTGGACATCGATGCCGAAGAGTATGTCTGGGGATTCGTACGGAGTTGTTTTGACTCATTTGAGATCACATACTGGTTGGAGAATCGATTGGTTTGCCTTGCGGTCTGCGACCTTGGAAAAACTTCTCTTTCGGCGGTTTACACATTTTTTGACACGGACTTTCAAGCGGACGGACTGGGAACCTACTCAATTCTTAAGCAAATTGAACTATGCCAGCGTCGGTCACTCGATCATCTTTATCTTGGCTATTACATCGCCGACTCACCTCACATGAATTACAAATCAAGATTTCTCCCCAATCAACGGTTGATTGGCGGTCGCTGGACCTCTTTCTCTGCGAAATAAAGATGACGCCCAATTTCCAGTATCGCTGTAAAATTGATAAACTAATTTAGTTGGTATTCCCCTCCTTTTCATGTAGAAGACCTCAATGGATCGAAGAAAATTTATTAAAGCAGGATCTGCCGCTGTCGCGCTCTCTGGCACGCAGGCATTTCCACAAGCTAAATCCACCATCAAACGGAAACGACGAGTTTGCTTAATCGGTTGCGGATGGTACGGGAAAATTGATCTTTTCCGCATGCTTCAGGTGGAAGATGTGGAGGTCGTTGCTTTATGTGACGTCGATTCAAAAATGCTTGAAGAAGCAGCGGACAGAGTCGCCGCTCGACAAGCCTCAGGAAATCGCCCACAGACTTACGAGGATTTTCGAAAATTGTTTTCGGAAGTTGACGTCGACATCGCACTGATTGCAACTCCTGATCATTGGCACGCGTTACCTATGATCGCTGCCTGCCAAAATGGAATTGACGTTTACGTTCAGAAGCCGATTGGAATCGATGTCGTGGAATGTGAATCCATGCTTGCCGCTGCAAGGAAATACAACCGAGTGGTTCAGGTCGGGATGCAAAGGCGAAGCACACCTCACTTAATAGAGGCCAAGAAACAAATCGTAGATGCCGGTCTTCTGGGGGACATTGGATTAGCCGAAGTCTATTGTTATTATCACATGAGGGCCAAAACGAACCCGCCGGATCTCCCCGCCCCTCCTCACCTAAACTACGATCTGTGGACCGGACCGGCCCCCATGCGTCCCTACAACGACTTGGTTCATCCACGCCGCTGGCGGGCCTTTATGGAGTACAGCAATGGGATTGTTGGTGACATGTGCGTGCATATGCTAGACACCGTTCGCTGGATGTTAGCACTTGGATGGCCCTCCCGAGTCGCTTCAACCGGGGGGATTTTCGTAGAAAC
>CALKNI010000165.1 GCA_938091115.1 uncultured Pirellulaceae bacterium
CATCCCCAAGACCGTCGACCTTATCAGCCAACCCCGGAGATGGATTCCACCACTGGCTAAAATCAGGAATAAACCCTTGTAAGACTTCCCAGCCGTTAATCTTTCCCGTGCGTGCCAAGAATACAACCGCCAACACAAAACAAATCACAATCGCACCAACGATCAGTTTCAACAATGCATCAAACATCCTTGATGCGAAACCTGGTTTGAAACTGAGAACCACAATTCCAAAAGCTAAAATTCCGATCACCGCCGAGACGACTATTTTTGAGGTCACGGTGGGATCTTCGCCCACCAATCCGAAATTTTTATCAAGCACATCAAAACAGAGAGAGAACTGAGGTAAAATGAAAATCATATTGGCAAGAATAGTGGCAGTTATCCAGCTTGCCCCCAGTACTGGGTTAACGAATTCGTTAATTGCACCGTAGGGACGCTTTCCGGTCGACAATGTTACGTAACTAATCGCGGACAACATAATTACGCCGATGACGATTGCCACTAACTGCAACCACAGCATACTGCTGCCACCGATCACGCCAAGGTAAAGCGCACCACCGAGCGATCCACCTCCCAGTGTAATTGCACTCTGCAACCACCCTGGACCGGACAATCTGAAAAACGCACCCAACGTTGCAATAGAGCCTCTCGATTGAGCTTCAGAAAGAATTTCACGATCCCGAAATGCTTTTTCAGTGGTCATTATTCACCTTTACAATGCAATTGAAATTGAAACGAAAGCCTATCGAAAATGCGGACTTAAAAAACGAACTTGACCGCCATTCACTTCCACTAACTCATCTCATCAGTGTCGCGGAATAAATTATTCAATTCCGTTTTCTGCTAACCAGCGTTCAACATCCAACGCGGCCATGCAGCCAGTCCCAGCGGACGTAATCGCTTGCCTATAATAGTCGTCAGCCACATCCCCCGCAGCAAAAACTCCGTCAACACTGGTATTAGTGCGAAATGGCTTAGCCCATTGAATATAGCCCTTCTCGTTCATTTCCAACTTGTCCCCGAGAAAACTGGTGTTGGGCGTATGCCCGATAGCCACAAACATCCCTCCCACCGCCAATTCACTGGTGGAACCATCCAGAGTACTCTTCAACCTTAGTCCAGTGACCAGATTTCCATCCCCCAAAACCTCGTCTACCACAGAATTCCAAATCACTTCGATCTTCGGATGGTTCAAGGCCCGCTCCTGCATAATCTTTGAAGCTCGCATTTCATCTCGCCGAACAATCATATAGACCTTTACGGCAGATTTAAGATTTGCCAGATAGGTGGCTTCCTCAACTGCCGAATCGCCAGCTCCAACCACAGCTAGCGGCTTCGCGTGAAAAGTAGGAAGGGCGCCATCACACACCGCACAGGCGCTGACCCCTTTATTCTTGTACTCCTCTTCAGACTCAAGACCAAGATAATTGGCTCTGGCCCCAGTCGCGACAATAATTGTGTGAGCCTCAATCGGTTCTCCCTTAGCTGGGATCACCTTGTAAGGCTTTGAAGAAAGATCGATATCCACAATATCATCCTCCACAACTCGCGTGTCGAAATTTAGCGCCTGCTGCTTCATCAACTCCATTAACTCAACGCCTTGCACGGCATAATGAGGAGCAATGTCGTCGAGAGAATTACGATTCTTTGGGTCCTTGGAATGCTCGGGGATCGGTGGGAGATTCCAATGGCGATCTTTAGCAACCGCACTCTCAACAAATCCGCGAATGTTACCGAAAGGAAAACCTGGGTAATTCTCGACTTCCGTAGTGAAAGCCAATTGCCCCAACGGAATCATCTCTGGCTTAAAGGTGCCTTCGAAAACAAGGGGGGAAAGACTCGCTCGTGCAGCGTAGATTGCTGCCGACCAACCAGCAGGACCACTCCCAATAATAACGACTTTCTCAGCCAATGCACTTCCTCCAAAAAAACAGCCCATACGCCATGAATGATAAACCCAGCGACAAAGAGGCCAATTGTGTTTGTTATGATTAGATTTAAAAGAAAAATTATAAGGCTAAATCACCTCCGATGGCAGTAGCTTAGTAAAAGTTTGATCCCGAAGCCCTTCTTCAATCCAACACGTCGGCCTCTCCCAACCCACCACGACTGGGGGAGGTTGAAATTCCCGCCACCATTTCACTGCCAATCAAACAAAGGTGCCAACGGCTTCCTTAGTTGGCGATCTGCACCGTTATGGTAAAATCGAGCTTCCATTGCCCCCAACGCAGGAATCGCATGTTTACTTTCCTTATTGCCATTGGCTCATTCGCTGGTTTAATTGTCGCCTACAACACCTATGGACGCTGGATCGCGAATAAAATCTTCAACCTAAACGCTGACGCTTCCGTTCCCAGCTGCGAATTAGAAGACGGCATCGACTTTGTTCCATCTAAACGTTCGATTGTGTTTGGGCATCACTTCACGAGCATCGCTGGTACTGGGCCGATTGTTGGGCCAGCCATTGCCGTTTTCTGGGGTTGGCTTCCGGCA
Source organism: uncultured Pirellulaceae bacterium (assembly GCA_938091115.1). Taxonomy (GTDB): domain Bacteria; phylum Planctomycetota; class Planctomycetia; order Pirellulales; family Pirellulaceae; genus Mariniblastus. The sequence continues at coordinate 2,494 of CALKNI010000165.1, forward strand.
CTGGCTTGGGTCGTTTTCGGCAGTATCTTCATCGGTGCGGTACACGACTTTGGGGCATTAGTCGTAAGCCTCCGAAATCGCGGCCAAACGGTTGGCGAAATTGCTGGGCGACTCATTTCACCAAGAACAAAACTTTTATTTCTTTTCGCTCTCTTTTTTGCTTTGACGGTCGTCCTGGCCATCTTTGGCCTAGTCATCGCAATTATTTTCAAGGCTTATCCAGAATCTGTCTTAGCTGTCTGGGTCTCACTACCAATCGCAATTGTTTTTGGCATCATGATGAGAAGTGGGGTGCAGCAATTGTTGCCGATGTCTGCGATTTCGCTCGTGCTGATTTATCTGGCAATTTATGTTGGAGCCTATCACTTCCCAATCATACTTCCTGTCAGCAACCCCATCGTCGGTTGGACAATTATTCTCTTGGTCTATTGTGCAATCGCATCGGTGCTCCCAGTCTCCTGGCTACTCCAACCCAGAGACTACGTTAACAGCCACCAATTATTCGTAGCTTTGTTCCTCTTGGTTCTTGGACTGATCATTGCAAGCCTCACAGGAAAGGCTGATCTATTGGCGTCAACGCCCGCCATCACACAGGAGTTGCCTAAAAACACACCTCCAATCTGGCCATTCCTTTTCATCACCATCGCCTGTGGAGCCATTAGTGGATTCCACTGCTTAGTCAGCAGTGGAACCAGCAGCAAACAACTCGCAAACGAAAAAGATGCCCTCCCCATCGGTTACGGAGCCATGCTCCTAGAAGGAGCTTTGGCGGTTGTCGTGATCCTTGCCTGCTGTGCCGGAGTTGGAATGGGCAAATTCACGAAAACGAACACGGGCCTTTTAAACGGAGCCCAACGAGCAAGCTACCAACCTGTGCTCAGTGAACAAACGGGCGAGCCACTAGTTTATCGTGAAGCTTGGCGAAAAACGTACCAACTAGGTGAAGAAAAATCATGGTCATCTTTTAATCTCACCAGCAAAATTGGAGCATTCGTGGAAGGAGGAGCTAACTTCTTAAATGCCCTAGGCATTCCACTAAAACTTGGCGTAGGGATTATTGCCGTCCTCGTCGCCTGTTTCGCAGCCACAACGCTCGACTCGGCGACAAGACTGCAACGATATGTAATCCAAGAATTGGGAGGCACACTGAAAATCACGCCGCTGAAAAACATGTACGTTGCAACCTTGGTGGCGGTCATCCTCGGCGGCATGATTGCAATGCTGAAAGGCCCCGCTGGCATGGGCTCCGGCGGCCTGTTACTTTGGCCTCTATTTGGTGCAACCAACCAACTGCTTGCAGGCCTCGCCTTTATGGTGACGACATTTTATCTTTGGCGTCGAAACAAACCCATTGGATTTGTGTTAATCCCAATGATTTTCATGATCGTATTACCAGCTTGGGCGTTAGTCTGGCAACTATTCAATACCCAGACCGGCTGGTGGAAGAGTAGTGACACATTTCTCGTTGCGATCATCGGAACGATAACATTGGGCCTGCAATTATGGATGGTGGTTGAAGCAATGCTAATCTTGCCCAAAGCAAAGGGCATCCTCGAACCCCCACTTCCTCCCCAGACAGAACTAAATACTCGTTTAGGAGACTCCGGGGGTCGATCATGTTAAAAAACTCCAACAGCGCCAAACGAATTTCGGCATGCTTACTGGCTTTTTGGCTGGTCGCAATTTATGGCTGTCAGAATTCAGATCCTACCGGTGCAAGCACAGCAAATGTCAGCGGCACGATCACTCTTGATGGTGAACCGATTGGCGGTGCCGCCGTTGTGTTCATCCCGGTCAACCTTAGAAACAACAATAACGAGGTATTGAACCTTGCTTATGGATTGACGAACCAAAAGGGACATTACAAACTCGCCTATTCCGATAACAGTCCCGATATTATTGGCACCAAATACACCATCTTAATCACTAAGTCGAATTCAGGCGGTGACAGTGGTGCCGCGGCCACACCCTGGCCGCTTGCACTCTTGCCTGACTCAATCGCAAAATTCTCAACCTTCAACGAATCAGCTGAGCTCATACCTGAAAACTACAACTTACATAGCGAGCTATTTTTCGAGTTCTCTGGTTCAAAAGAATCCGTCGAGAAAAACTTTAACCTATCCACCATCGACCCTTCGCTTAATTAAGCTTCGCTTCGCCACTGCTTGAAATTCAATACACATGAGCAAATTTGAATTACACCCCGATCTTGAACGCGATGGGGTACATCTCGGGAACTTTCAATTGAGCCGCGTCCTGCTTATTAATGATTCTAACTACCCTTGGTTTGTCCTGATTCCCGAAATTTCAAATACGTCTGACACTATCGATTTATCCCCAGCAGAGCACAACAAACTGTGGGAAGAATCAAGAACATTTAGCCTAGCCATCATGCGACTTTTCAAGGGCGACAAATTAAACGTCGCTGCACTGGGCAACGTTACACCACAGCTTCACATTCATCATATTGTTCGTTATCAAACCGACCCAGCTTGGCCCGCACCAATCTGGGGGAAACACCCGTTAACGCCCTATTCAGAACAGGCAATAAAAAAAATCTATAATTTGATCACCTCGGCGGATCTAGATAATTTTTCACCGGCAACCAAAAGAACTTCCCGTTAAGTTCTGGAAGTTCCTCGAAAACTGCACTAAACTTTTATTCTTGCATGTACTCATTAAACAAACTGTTGCCCTGCTTTCGTTGTAAAACCCAGAGGTCTCTCGTGTTATCCATTGCACTCCGTGCCATTTCTGTTTCGCTATTCTGCTGCTTCATTTTGGACTCTCCACAACTGACCTTTGGCGAGTCACCAAAATTCGACCGGGATCCGCCTAATATTTTGATGATCTTTCTGGACGACTTTGGATGGCGCGATACGAGCTATATGGGATCTGATTTCTATGAGACGCCCCACCTCGACAAGCTTGCCAAGTCGGGAATGATTTTCTCCAACGCTTATTCTTGTGCGGCCAATTGTGCACCCGCCCGTGCGTGTCTTTTATCAGGCCAATACACACCAAGACACAGCATCTACAACGTCGGCACTCGCCCCCGAGGTAAATCAACACATCGGCGATTGGAACACGTGCCTGGCGTAGATACCCTTGACCCCGCGATTCAAACCTGGGCTCAGCAACTTCAAAAATCAGGTTACAAAACAGCATCAATTGGCAAATGGCATCTAAGTGACGATCCGATTCCCTATGGATTTGACGTCAACATCGGTGGCACACACAGCGGCAGTCCCCCTCGAGGCTACTATCCCCCGCACAATAACATTCCCAGCCTCCAAGGCGCAGCCAAAGATGAATACCTTACCGATCGGCTCACCGACGAAACTTGCCAATTCATCGAAGACAATCAGGCCGAACCCTGGATGGTTTACCTAACACATTTTGCTGTTCACACACCTATCCAGCCCAAAAAAGAACTTGTTCAAAAATACGAAGGCAAAGAACCGGGTAAACTTCACAACAATGTAAAGATGGCAACCATGATCCAGGCGGTCGATGATGGAGTCGGGAAAATCGTGAGCACCCTTGAGCGGCTAAAGATTCGCGACAACACCGTTATCTTGTTTTATTCGGACAACGGAGGCTACGGCCCCGCCACCGATATGGCGCCACTCAAAGGCTACAAAGGCACCTACTACGAGGGAGGGATCCGGGTTCCATTTTTTGTCAATTGGCGAGGCCGAGTTGCTCCCGGAACCAAATCCAGCGAACCAATCACCGGTGTTGATCTTTACCCAACACTCTGCGGAATCGCCGGGGCACCAACCCCTGAATCACAGGTCCTTGACGGCAAAAGCCTGCTCCCGCTCTTTGATCAAAAAACAACCAGCTTCGACGTTTATGGAATCCCTCGGTCATTGTACTGGCATTTCCCTGCCTATTTGGATTCTTACGGGCAAGGACATTCTACCGAACAACAAGATGCACTTTTTCGATCACGCCCCTGCAGTATCGTCCGCCGAGGTTCGTGGAAATTAATGCAGTTTTTTGAAACTGGAAAACTTGAGCTTTATAATCTCTCAAACGACATTGGCGAAGCCAACAATGTTGCCGAGCAAAACCCTCAAATCGTTGCCGATCTCTTCAACGATCTGCAAGCTTGGCAAACCAAGGTCAAAGCAGCCATTCCAGTCAAGCCTAACCCGGACTTCAGCCCTGCAGAAGAGCGAGCGGCGATCGAAGCAAGAATGAACAAGTCGAATAAAAAAAAGCAACAAGAGTCAGAAAAGAACAAGGCTGCTAACCGCCAACGCAAATAACGCCCAGTCCGATCTTTTTGTCTTTAACTGGGTTTACCTAAATCGTCATGGCGGCATACCCACCATCAACAACCATTTCCGTACCGGTGATAAATGAGCCGGCGCTACTAGCCAGCAACAACGTTGCTCCAATCAACTCTCCGGCGTCGCCAAATCGATTCATAGGCGTGTGCCCCATAATCTGCTCTACGCGCTGCGGCGTTAGTACTTTTTTGTTCTGTTCCGCTGGAAAGAAACCGGGCACAAGTGTATTCACTCGAATATTGAGTGGCGCCCACTCCCGAGCCAGGTTTTTAGAAATATTGTGCACGGCCGCTTTGGTCGCGGAATAGGTAAACACTCGTGAAAGCGGAATGACTCCCGACATTGAACCAACGTTAATAATTGAACCGCCCTGATTTCGCTCAACAAAGTACTTTCCGAAAACCTGGCAGGCAAGAAACACGCCCTTCATATTGATTCGAAATATTCGATCGTATTCATCTTCGGGTATCTCTAAGAATGGAGTCGCGCTATTGGTACCGGCTCCGTTAACCAGAATATCAATCGATCCAAATTGTTTCAAAACGCGTTCAAGAAGACTCTCTAAATTGGATTTGGAATCAACTTCACACGACTCAAAAATAGCCGAACCGCCAGTCGCTTCAATCTTCTCGATCCGCGCCTTGGCTTTTTCTTCCGACCGGCCAACCAGAACCACCTGAGCACCGGCGGAAGCCAAGCCCTCCGCCATCGCCCCGCATAATTCACCAGTCCCGCCGATAACAACAGCAGTTTTTCCTGACAATGAAAACAATGACTCCAAGTAGGTTTGCGACATCAGCCCATTTCTCATTCGATTAATTTGTAAATGCTTTAGAATTTCTGCTTCCCAAGCTCCACCAAAGAATTCTCTCAAAGCCCCAGCGAGTCATTTTGCGACCGCCAAAGTTTTAATATCCCAACCTGGCTGACCACACTCACTGGCCACCTGATTAAAAGCGTCGACTTCTGCTTCCGTAAACAATAATCCATCATTTTGTTTTGATCTGGCTGCCGCTCTTGCCTCAAGTTCTCCGGGGAGCAAGCACTGCTCATTCCCATGTCCGACGATATCCTCTAAGACTAATTTAACGTTCTCAGCCTGTGTTCTTCCCTGTGAAAAAGCATCCCCGCTGACTGCGTCGGGATGAATGACTTGGAAATAAAACGCGGGGGTATGTTTTTCGTTTTCAACTTTACCCCACCGCGACCGGATAGTTGGTAACGACCCTCCAATAAAAGCACCCATAATTTCATTAATGACCGACAAACCATAGCCTTTGTGCTTTCCAAAGGTCGTCAACGCTGCCACCTGATTGGGATCTGTAGTCATGGCTCCCTCGGAATCGACCGCAGCATCCGGCGGCAAAGACGTGCCTTCGCGTTGAAATTGCTGAACGCGTCCCATCGCGACAACCGAGGTTGCCCAGTCAATCACCAATGGAAACCCCACGGCATCGGTGGTTGGAAATCCCCAGGAATGAGGATTGGTTCCCAGTGTTGGGAACTTCCCCATAAACGGAACCACTTCGGCCAACGCCGCCGTGCAGTTAGTGTAAGCGATGTACCCCTTTTCCGCTGCTTCCATCACGTAGCCCCCACCCCACAGATAATGAAACGCATTGTCGACCGAAACCTGACCGATCCCGTACCGGTCAGCCATGGAAATCGCTTCGTCCATCGCGGCGTAAGCAGTTGCCTGGCCTAACTTCTTATTCGCGTTCCATATTTGAGATGCAGCAAATTGGGTTTCCCGTTTCTCAATCCTGGCACTGGGAACACAACCTTCTGACTTCGATCCGAAATGATCGTCTAAGTGAAGCGCCTTTATTGCGTTATGAGTTCGAATACCATGCCAACTCGCGTAGGCCGAAAATTTCGCCGCCGCCTCACACTCTTCCTGGTCAAACCCGCGATGGGAATAAGCAGCGGCAATTAAATCATTGTGCTGCGAAATCGGCACAACATAAAAATTCTCAGACATTTATTTTCTCTTATTGGTTAATTATCGGCAGTTTAAAATTTCTCGCCGAACTCAATGTAACTACTCTGAATAAATCCAAACCACTAAACTAACGCCATTACTTTTTTCAATCAAAGAAAGGGGAATCAAAGTAGGGGAACAGAAACCGAAACGTCATTCACTTGAGCTAGCGGAGCCTTGCCCTGCAAGCACAATATCAGATTCTCAGTTGCCATCATCGCCTGACGCTCGACAGATTCAAACGTTCGCGAACCGATGTGGGGAGTGATTAGGCAATTCTTCGCCTCTAACAACGGGTGATCTTTTTCCGGCGGTTCTTGATCAAGCACGTCGGTTGCATAACCACCAACAGCTCCACTCTCCAACGCATTTGCCATATCGATGGAATTCACCAATTCACCTCGCGCACAATTCACCAATACAACTCCCGGCTTCATCAAAGCAAGCGTTTCTTCACGGATTAAATTACGCGTCTGATCGGTAAGATTGGTGTGCAATGAAATAATATCACACGCTTCAAAAACTTCTTGAAACTCAGTTGCCCGCCGCACTTCATATTTTGCTGCAAATTCATCCGACCAATACAAATCTAATCCCATTACATTCATTTCGAATGCCCTTGCCCGCTTCACAACCTCTTTACCGATCCGCCCCAAACCAACAACACCGATCGTCTTGCCCATGATCTCATGGCCAGTCATTCGTTTCCAATGCCCCGAGCGAACCGCATTGGCCTGCTCGAACATGTGACGATAAACTCCGAGTAAAAGGCCGAACGTATGTTCCGCGACAGTCGTGTGATTGACTCCCGGACAAAACGTCAACGGAATTCCAAGTTCCGTGCATCCCTCAACGTCAATTTTATCGACACCGATTCCATACTTGGAAATAATCTTAAGACGGGGGAGAGAACGATCGAGAACCCTCCGGGTAATCGCATCGTCGCCACATAAAAATGCGTCAAAATCACCGGCAAGCTCCAGCATTTGCGATTCCGACAAGGGGCCACGCTCACAATGAACTTCAACACCGACACTCTCTAACAATGCATGATGTGGGCCGGGAGTATCTTGATAAGATGTCGTTGTCAAAAGTACTTTCACCATGGCAAATTTAGGCTCGCAAAAGGCAGATTTGGTATCCCAATAAATTTTTATCGCTTACAGTTTAAAGACCCGACTCAATCTGAACGAGTCCTATCTGCATTACTGACGCTAATTTTTGACGCGTTGACGTGTCTCAACACTCAACTCAGGTCTAAAACCTAATAAATATGACGAAATTGGCGTAGCTCTTCCTTCAAGGCCCTGCCCAACAGAAACACACCTCCCAGAAACACCTAGACCTTTCTCGATTCAATAGCTAGGTTTCTAAGCAGGTTGTTGACCGTTTGAAAGATAGACGAATGAATGTTGCCAAAATCATTGCGGCCAAACGCGACGGTAAAATCTTAGACGACGCAGATATCAGTCGACTGGTTGCTGGCTATTCTGACCATAGCGTGCCTGATTATCAGATGTCTGCGTTTGCCATGGCAGTCTATTTTCAGGGAATGACCACGCACGAAACAGCCACATTTACTCGATGCATGGTCGATTCTGGAGAACGCCTCGAGTGGCCCTCCGACTATACAGTTGTGGACAAACACTCGACTGGCGGCATTGGTGATAAAGTCTCCATTGCCCTGGCGCCGTTACTAGCTTGTTGTGGCGTTAAGGTACCTAAAATATCAGGCCGCGGCCTTGGTGTTACCGGTGGAACACTCGACAAAATGGAATCCATCACTGGGTATCGAACTGACCTAGAGATTAATGAGTTTCGCTCCATTGTCAATACAAATGGTTGTTCCATTGCGGGCGCATCCAATAAATTGGCCCCTGCAGACAAACGACTGTACGCTCTTCGGGATGTTACCGGAACAGTCCCTTCGCCTCCTTTAATTACGGCCAGCATTCTTAGTAAAAAATTTGCCGAAGGTCTCGACTCACTCATCCTAGATATCAAATGGGGTAGCGGTGCGTTTATGAAAACGGTCGAGCAAGCACGTCAACTCGCAGACCTGATGGTTCACGTTGGAAATGAAATGGGAGTCAAGACATCGGCGTTAATCACAGATATGAACCAGCCTCTCGGGAACATGATTGGTAACTCAATTGAAATCAACGAAGCAATCGACGTTCTTCGCGGCGTTGGACCTTCCGATGTAACCCAAGTGGTGCTCTCTTTGGCCAGTCAACTACTCGTGCAATCCAAAATTCACATTAACCTAGTGGATTCAGAAAACAAGCTACTCCAACTGATCGAGTCGGGTGAGGCGTATAATAAACTCGCCGCAATGGTCGAAAGCCACGGTGGAGATCTGCGCGCCGAACGTGCCGTCGCCAAGAAAACTACGCTCCGCCTCACACAATCGGGGTTCGTAGGAAAAGTGCACGCCCATCAACTTGGATTAGCAATCATTGAAATGGGGGGCGGTAGAAAACAAATTGGCGACCCAATCGACCACTCCATCGGAATCGAGTTTCTCGTTCGAATTGGAGACCAAGTCGAACCCGACAAACCAGTAGCAAATATCTTTTGCGATACTTCTGCGACCGATCATGCGGCGGAGCTGGTCGAATCATCAATTACACTATGTTCTGAACCAGTCGATTCGCCCAAACTAATCGTGGAAGCGATTTGATTCAGTTCCCATAATTTGTTTCATCGAGATACAGCCATGACGCCTGAAGTTAAACAAGAATTGATTTCACTTGCCATCGAGACTCGGCTGATTGCCTACGCACCCTACTCTAACTTTTTCGTCGGAGCCGCGCTTTTAACATCCGACGGCTCCATCTACACCGGCTGCAATGTAGAAAACACATCTTATGGACTTTGCATTTGCGCTGAGCGAACCGCAATCTGCAAAGCGGTTTCGGAGGGGCACCGAGAATTCCAAGCCATTGCAGTCGCCGCAAATCCGTTCGCCACTCCGTGCGGAGCATGTCGCCAGTTCATCGTCGAATTCGGCAAGCAAATAGAAGTCATCGCCGTCGACGCGAACAATCCTGATCACGTCAAAACTTGGATGATCGAAGATCTAATCCCTGAAAACTTTAAATTTTGACTCCCCAGCGTCAGCTCAGTTCAACCAACCATACATAACGCCCGCCATGCAAGCGGTCATACAAGCCGCCAACATTCCACCAAACATCGCCCGCAAACCTAGCTGAGCGAGATCACTTCTCCGTTCAGGAGCGAGAGGTCCAATTCCCCCTATCTGAATTCCAATCGCACCGAAGTTTGAAAATCCACACAAAGCGTAGGTCAAAATCACTCTGGTTCGATCAGTCATCGTGACTACGTTCCCAGAAGCATCGAGAACTTTTCCATCCATAATCTCGCCCATTTCTGAATACGCGATGAACTCATTGACAACCACTTTTTTGCCAAGCAATTCGCCGGCAATCGCACAGTCACCTGACTCGATTCCCATGATCCAAGCCAATGGATAAAACAACATTGAGAAAAGATTGTTCATTGACCAGCGAAGATCGATATCTTCGCCGGAGCGTACAAGGTTAATCAAGTATTGAGTCAATTCTCCCAACCCCATTACCATCGCATTTAGCAAGGCCAGTAAAGCCAGGAACGCAATCAGCATTCCCGTTATATTGATTGCTAACTTCACCCCGTCACTCGCTCCAATCGCAGCTGCCTCAATGACGTTTGTCGCCACCTGTTCAGGCGCCATCGAAACCGCGGCGACCTCTTCCGGCGTTTCCGTTTCAGGTTGAAGGACTTTCGCAATCACCAGGGCAGCTGGTGCGGAAATGATTGAAGCCGTTAACAGGTGACCCGCGCTAATCCCGTAGAATACAAAAATTGCCATCAAAGACCCACTGATCGTGGCAAATCCACCCACCATCAGTGCGTTCAATTCACTGCGCGTCATTTTTTCAACGTACGGTCGAATTACCAACGGCGCCTCCGTGTGGCCAACCAGAACATTCGCTGCAGCAGCCATACTCTCTGGACCAGAAGTTCCCAACGTCTTTTGCATCACCCACGCCATCCCTCGGATCAGCAATTGCATCAGCCCAAGGTAGTACAAGATCGACATTAAAGAAGCAAAGAAAATCACAGTCGGCAGAACCCCAAATGCAAAAGTTCCAAGCAATACCATTGGATCCGTAGGATTATCCTCGGGAACTGCATTAGCGCGAAAAACAAAAGCAGAACCTTCCTTTACGTATTCGTTGATCGCAGCAAAAAACGCGTTCACGCCCGCAAACAGAATGCCATCAGGATACTTTGGAATTGAAATTTCACCGAGGGAATTATTCACCTCGGCCAACGTTCTTGTTCCCGTCTGAATCTCGGAACTCAGTGTTTCGTACTTACGAAAATTGTCGGCAGACAAATACTGATCCACTATCTCAACCGATACACTACCGGAGTCAACAGCCTGCTTTAATTCCGAAAACCCTCGATAGCTTTCCGTAAAAGTCCAATTTTGAGATTCGAATAACACCGCTGCCAACGCAGCTTGTAATAGAATCCCGATCACGACCAACCGCCAATTAACACGTGTCCGGTGAGAACTGAATGTCCATGCGAGCGCGACCATCACAAAAATACCGGCCAGGCTAACCCAATTTAATGTTTCCATTTTTTTCGCCTCAAATCCCGCTTCAGCTGGTTATCTAACCCCAATTCAGCCAAATCTACCGTTTGACGGTTTACCAAATTCGGTTCATTTGGCGGACAAACGTCTCATTCTTGACAACGATTGATTCGAGTCAATGTAATGCCTAAACGACCAACCGGCAAACAAACTGCTATTCGTTTTCTGCAGAAGGCGATTCCACCGAAGGCGATTCATTGCTCTTGGCTGGAGGTGTTTTTTGAATCTGGGGAATTCCGTTTGAATCAGTCTTTAGTGGCGGTAATTGATAAGTTCGTTTTTCATCCATCAAAAAAATCTCATCCATTTCAGTCTCGTCCACGTCGAAGCGCAGCACCAAATAAACCGCTGATACCATACACCAGAAAAGACCATAGAGAAAAGCGGCTGCCAGCGTTTTGAGAGTGGCATTGAAAAATTGAATCACGGAGTGGCCAGTTTGCCACCATCCACTCAACTCATCTCCATTCCCATCAACCCCAGCAGTGATTTGATCAACACGATCTGGTTGAGAAATATTGGCTCCCCAGGAAGATGACCAACTCGACATATCAATCACACCCTGTGCCAAGCCTCCAATAACAAGCCACGCGAAGCTTCCAATCACAATGGCAACCAAAGCATAGAAAGCATAATGAAACGGACGCTGAAAGGTGTATGCATACCCACGTGTCATCGCATCAAATGAATTCTGACCTTCACAGCCAATACTCGCCACCATCAACGGCCAACCAAACATCAACCCCAACAGCAACAAGGCAGACAAGCCGCCAAACAGCAAGACGAACACCCAAAGAACCGCCGCCATAAAAGCACCGAATTCGAAGTTCATCAACAACCCAATCAACGCCCCTGGAATACAAACTAACAGAACGGCAAGCAATGGAATGCCAATCGCTCCTACCGCTGTCTTCCAATTTCCTTTCGCAAATGCAAACCCATCGTCAATTCCAACTCGCTCATTCCGAGTCAATCTCAAAAGGCTGATTCGGGAAATCGCAAGTCCAGCAAAAGACCAAACTAAAACAGTCCAAATCCCACCAAATACAAAATAAGCAAACTCTTTTAAACTCACGTCGGAACTGAAAATAAATTCAAACGGTTTTTCAATTTGGCGAAAGACTAACTGAGGTCCATTCAAAGCCCCCCCTGATATTTTTAGTGAAACGGAATCTGTGGAACTTGCCGGAGCAAATACGCTTCGATAGGGACTACCATTGTTTTCGACAATCTCATTGAGCTGGGCACTCCGATCGAGCACGTCACCGAGAAAGAATTTTTCGCTGACAATCCAACCCATGGGAGATAACAAAACACCCAGCAGAGCGAAAGCTAATACACCGGTCCCCGATGCAATTGAAAATGTTTTGAAAATTAAAATCCACGGACACAAATTGAGCCAAGATATTTTCTGTACCATTACAGGTTGTTCAGTCATTGATGCACGTTCCTGATATTTAATTCAAGTGATTCCATCCGACGACTTAATTATTGAGCGAGGGGATTTTGCCGAATCGCATTCCCTGTCGGTTAAAGAATGGTAGGGATTCTATTCTCAATGATCCTAAGATGACAACATTGACTCTCAAGCTTAGTAAATAATCTGCGATCTTGCCCAATTGAAATGGCCCCCCCGTTGTCA
>CALKNI010000166.1 GCA_938091115.1 uncultured Pirellulaceae bacterium
CGCCCATTTCATTAGCGGCTACCGCCTTTTTACTGTAGTCCTTATAGGCTGCGACAACTGCGGCAAGATCTTTCTTTAGTTTCTTTTCTGCCGTATCACAGTCTTGAGCAAGTGTTATTATTTCTTTCATCAGATTGATGACAGCTTTGACGTTGCCGTATATTGCGACCACAAGTCCAGCGCCGCCTCCGACGGCGGCGACGGCAGTGCCAAGAGAAGCAGCAGCGACCGTGAGTGTTCCGACTGTGAGCTTCGCAGCCAGCTTAATTTTATATTTTGTTCGGTCCTTTCGGACTTTAAGCCACGCTTGTATTTCCTTCTCTGCAGCCTTCAGAATATTTTTTTCTACGTCTGAAAAATAGCCGTCAACATCGTCTTCCCACTGTTTGGCTACCGATTGGCGGTTCTCCTTCTCCATTCGCTTGTCGGTGAACTTTGTGACATTGACGACCATTTTAAGGCATTTTTTGTATTCGTCGGAAACTGCGCTAAATATTGCGTTCGACAATTTGTCGTCGTTCTCAATTTGATCGGCCAGCTCTTTATCTATCTCAATGGCAATGTCGAATTTCATTTTCTTTGACAATTCGAAATTTTTTGGCTTGGCTTCTTTTGTGACCAATTTGCCGATGTCGACGCTTAATAGATTTATTTTTTTTGTTGCCATGGAATTTCTCTCCCGTGAGCTAATTAATTTTTTAAGAGCAACATTAATTTCAATTCTGTCACGACATTATAGATGATTTCGCGGGCAAGCAAGCACATCTGGCCTTTTTTTCGGCGAAGCAGAATTACGACGATTGGTGGCTACAATCGATGGAGAAAGATTTCTCAGGGTGCGCTGCAGAAAAATTTCTAGCTTGGAAATTGGTCGGGCTCAAATTGAATTATAAATCTCAATTGTCTCGGTAAGAAAATTTTAGTTCCATTTTTTTCGCGATTTCCTCGAGTTCTTTCGATCGTTCCCTATCCAGTTTCCTCTCTTTGCTTGAAATCAATAAAGGGCCCTAAACCAAATGGGGTTAAAAAAATCAGAAGAATGATCACAACCAATATTTATTCAGTAATTTGTATTAGCTAAATATGGATGTTCAGTTTTCATCATCGGAGTAATTCGCAAATTTGCCGCGGTCACTAACAAGCCAACTCAACCCGCGAATTGTGCTAAATTATTGTACAGAATAAATTTTTTTCATGTTTGTGGAAGCTGGAGAGGCTATTTGCAAAGCTCGTCAAAACTGTAAGAGTTCGATTGATTTTTTGTTGTTGGAAACAGTGATGAGCGGACTAGGTTTAATTTAGTCGTTTCGAGTAATTGCGTTTCTTCTTAGGGTTTTGTGCTTGGAGGATCTTTGAATGACAAGAAGCTTGATCTTTTTTCTAGCTGCTGTAGCCTCGATACTTGTGTTTGCGAGGAGCAGTTTGTTTGCGAACGACGCAACGAGCATTTCTTCCAACCCAAATGTTTTGTGGATTGTGGGTGAAAATCTTAAGCTTGATTTGGGGTGTTACGGGGCTAAAAACGTTCGCACTCCACACTTGGATGAGTTGGCAAAAAAGGGTGTGAGGTACACCCGAGTTTTTTCGACGTCTCCTGTTTGTGCCCCCAGTCGAAGTGCTTTTTTTGTTGGCATGTATCAAACCACGACTGATATGCACAACATGCGATCCCATCGCAGTGATGGTTACCGATTGCCTGAGGGCGTGAGGCCGTTAACGCACCGTCTAAAGGATGTTGGTTATTTCACAGCAAATATCAAAACGATCGGAGACGAAGTTGTCGGCTCAGGAAAACTGGATTTAAATTTTGTCGAAGAAGGAAAACTGTACGATTCGAGTCGGTGGGAAGATTTGAAATCGAATCAACCATTTTTTGCTCAAGTAAATACGCTCGAGGCAGAATATGATATTTACGATCGACAAACATGGCGACAGCCGAGGGTTGAGTGGAAGGGAGAGAAAACGCACGAGAAAATCGCAACCGAAGAGAACGTCACTCCTCCGCCCTACTATCCAGATCATCCGTTGGTAAAAAAAGAATGGGCCCGCTATCTCAATTCAATTTCGGGCATGGACCGATCTATTGGCAAAATACTTGGCCAGCTACAGGAAGACGGACTTTCGGATAATACGATCGTCATGTTTTTTGGTGACAACGGCAGGATTGAGCCGCGTGGCATCCATTGGTGCTACGATACGGGGCTGCATGTACCCATGATTATTCACTGGCCGGCAGATTTCCCGGTCCCCCAAGGCTATAAAGCAGGAACTGTAAATGAACAGGTAATCAGTTTGATCGATCTGAATCCTACGACACTTGGGTTTGCTGGAATTGATCCACCATTGGGGATGCAGGGTCGTAAATTCATGGGGGATGAGTTAACGGCACCAAGAAAGTACGCATTCTCAGCGAGGGATCGGATCGATGAGACCGTTAATCGCATTCGAAGTGTTCGTGGGGAGCGATATCATTATATAAAGAACTACTATCCCGATCGACATTTTACGTCGCTCAATCGATACAAAGAAAAGTGTTTTCCGATCAAACCATTGATGAGGAAATTAATGGCCGAGGGCAAGTTGACGGGTGCTCCGGCTGATTTAATGGCGCCAACGGTCGCCCCAGAACAGTTGTTCGATACATGGAGTGATCCCCATGAGATTAAGAATTTGGCCGAATCTGATTTGCCTGAACATCAGGCTGCCTTGTTGCAAATGCGACAGGCACTGGATTTGTGGATTGTAGAAACAAACGATCGAGGTAATATCCCTGAGCCACCCAAAGTCGTTGCACCTTTCGAAAAAGAAATGCATGATTGGTTTGGCACTCCATCCTGGTATCAGAAATAATTGAGTTATTCGTCAGGGCTTTGATTCTTTTAAAAGAGAAAAAGAGATGAACAAACAGCAGCTCGTTGCGAATTTGCAAGCGACCCTCGAAGATTACCGAATGACACGAGGTGAGAAACGGGCGTTAAAAGAAAGGGTGTCAGGGCAGTCTCAATCTGAGAGAGACAGTTTGCGTCATGAAGCTTTTGAGTTGGCGCGGGGAGAGCTAACGAGTCCACAGGCAGTAGAAATTACAAAATGGCTCGAGTCCGTCGTAAAGCTTTTAGTGCTGGAGCCAAAGTCACCAGATGTGCAGTCAGAGGCGTTCTTCAGTCCCGAAGACAATTGTGTCGCAAAATTGGTATCGTTGTTGATGCTGGCCCGCAGTTCTGTTGATATTTGCGTATTCACAATTACGGACGATCGAATTGCTTCGGCCATTCTCGATGCGCATCGGCGGAAAGTGAATGTTCGAATAATTACGGACGATGAAAAGGCCAAAGACCTTGGTTCTGATGTTTTTCACCTCAAGGAAATGGGAGTCCCGGTGCGTACCGATAAAGACCCAGATCACATGCACCACAAGTATGCACTCTTTGATCGTGAGCGACTTCTGACGGGAAGTTACAATTGGACTCGTAGTGCAGCGCTTCGGAACGAAGAGAATTTCATCGTCACCAATGAGGTTAAATTAGTGGAGCGGTTCGGTGTTCATTTTGACCAACTCTGGGGAAAGTACTAAGCTTCAGATACGAAACATTGAGTTTAAATTAAATTTTTAAATGGAATCTGATTGCTTCCTTGGGTTATCCCGTTGCGGTGGATTCTTGGCCGCTAATAGCATGGATGGAAGATTAATGGTTAGATATTAGCCAGCTGGAACGGTTTGCTGGTTCCTGTGCAAGAAATAAGAATTTGCAATAGTGAACGTTTTGGGTGATACTTCGTCCACTTCCAAACTCGTTGTTTAGCCTTGAATCTAAAATGAAAAACCGACGTTTCGCGGGCGCAGTCTTGTGCCATCTTTCAGTTTGCTGCTTCCTAATGACGATCGGTTGCGAAGCACCGCCTGTTTCCGACGAACAGCAGGGGGATGTTTTTGGGCAGTTGAATTCGATTCAAGCGTGCTATTTGCAGTACTCAATGCAGTACAGAAAAGCACCGAGATCGCCTGATGATTTGGCGCCACTGCTTAAACAGGCCGGTTTAACGGGACCAGATGTGTTTCGCTCTTCCAGAGACGGTTTGGATTTTGTGATTTTCTGGGGAGTGAAGCCTGATCTGCAGGGGGGCGATAACGTTGTCCTTGGTCATGAGGCGTCTGGTGTTGATGACCAGTGGGTTGTTATGACAACGATGGGGGTGGTTGCGATGTCCGCGGCGGAGTTTCAAGACGCCAAGTTCCCTGCAGGCCATTCTGCACCGGCTGAATTGACGGATCTTGAGTGATCGGCAATTCAATAAATCTGAGTTCATTAATTTTTTTAATCAGTAGCGAGTTAGTTTATGAACGGTTCACGAAACAGAGGATTCACCCTTGTAGAGTTATTAGTGGTGATTGCGATTATCGGAATTTTGATCGGAATGTTGTTGCCGGCAGTGCAGCAAGTCCGTGAGGCCGCCCGACGAACGGCTTGTTCCAACAATTTAAAGCAAATTGGAATTGCAATACATGATTATGAAAGTTCTTTGCAGTTATTTCCTGATGGCGGTAAGAATTGGTGGGCTGGGCGGACGAAGCAAGGCGGCGTTCCCCGGATGGCACCCGATCAAAACTGGGGTTGGCTCTATCAGATTCTACCCTTTATCGAACAAAACAACCTTTATGAAGAACCCAACAATGCGATCGTAAGACGGACGCCGGTTCCCGCCTATTTTTGTGCTTCACGTCGTCCTCCAACAGTGCTTGGGGGAACTCGTGCGGCGAATGATTATGCCGGGAACGGTGGTTTAAGGCTCAACGGTGGTGGCCTTGGTAATTGGGGAGATGGTTTAAATGGTGGCGTGATTGTGAGGGGGGGGGTGGCTCCCAAGGTCAACTTTGGTTCGATAACCGATGGTTCTTCGAATACAATACTTGCGGGCGAAAAGGCGCTTAACCCTCGTGATTATGATCGATTTAGTACCGCTGATAACGAAGGTTACACCTGCGGGTGGGACTGGGATATTATTCGCTGGGGAGATCTGTTGCCATGCTCCGATCGAGAAGCCCTTAGCGCTGACTATCGGTTCGGTTCCGCTCATTCCGGTGGAGTCAATATGGTTTTCGTCGATGGTTCAGTTCATTTTATTCAACGCAATGTCGATCTTGATGTTTATAAAAATGCAATTCAGCGCGACGATGGAAGCCCATCGAATATATTTGAAGAATAAGTGACTATTGGTTCACGCGTTGTTAGTGGCGTGATGTTCTCAATCTATAAAAGTCGATGGTGCGCTCGGTGCCATCGGCTTTTTTTGTGTCTTGGTTTTCGTATTCCGTTGTTGGCTAAAGTTCGCAGAAGCGAATCGGTGCATGGTAGGCGTTTGCAAAACCGTGTTCGTAAAATGCTAGCGTCAGAAGTTGTTTCCCGGCATGTGTTTACCGTTACTTACTACACGCGAAGCATGCAGAAAATAAATTAGTGTAGGTTATCCATGGCTGTTGATTTAGTTTATAGGTAACTCGGCGGCCTGGTGTTTAGGTTTGTCCGCGGAGGTGCTCGGTTCATTTGAGAGACGTCTCAACCGGGTACGAAGGCAGTTTCCGAAGGATCGGAAAGCTGGAATAATTTGCGTCTACACCATGGAAGGGACTACGCATGAGCGTACGAGCGGTTCAAGTTTGTTGTCTTTATAGTTTAGTACTTGGATTCGCCGCTTCTGAAATGGCCGCTTCTAAAATGGTCAGTGGTTTCGATGGTCAAAGACTGCAACGAGGCAGAGTCGAGAGCGCAAATTTCGTTGTTTACGCTTCGGATTATCGTTTGGCTACGAAGGTCAGTCAGCGGGCCGAGGCATATCGCAAGTCTTTGGCAATTGAATGGACTGGTCGAGAATTGGCCCCTTGGAGTCAGAAGTGCCCCATCGAAGTCGAATTAGGGGGAGCCTCAAGTGGCGAAACTAGTTTTGCGTTTGTTAAGCAGGCCAATGGTCGCGGTTACCCGATTGAGTGGCAAATGAAGATTCGGGGGCCTTACGAGCGAATTCTGGATTCTGTTTTGCCTCACGAAATTACCCATACAATATTTGCAACTCATTTTGGACAGCCACTGCCAAGGTGGGCCGACGAAGGCGCGTGCACGATGGTTGAGCATGAACTTGAAAAAAATAAAAATCATCA
>CALKNI010000167.1 GCA_938091115.1 uncultured Pirellulaceae bacterium
CCGGCACGATATCGTACCGGGTCATTATCTCTCGATTTTTAGCGAAACCCAGCACTATTTTGGGCTTCAAAATCAGCGATTCTAGTGAATCGTATAACCGTTGTGGTAATCATGACGAACCATTTTCTTCGTGGCTTCATCAGCGTTGGCAGCGACCATATTTTTTGCATCCCAATCAACGCGTTTACCGGACCAAACCGCCAAGTTTCCAAGAAGAATAGTCTCAGTAAGCGGTCCCGAGTATTCAACAAATTCTGATACGGTTTTCCCCTCGCCCTTAATCGCTTGAGCAAACTCAGTGAAGTGACCGGGGGATTTTACGTATTCAATATTCTTGAATTTCTCGAACGGGGATGCATTATCGGTTGGGTTGGTGATTGATCTTTGACGAGTGAATTCACCATCGACAATCAAACCTGTCGACCGCGGTTCACCACCGTAATCACCAGGAGAATAGAATTTACCTTTATCGCCAACGATTAAAGCCGCACTGGTGAAGTGCCGCTCTTTCTTCCCACGTTGCTGTTTTGGCAAATCTGCCATCAATTCTTCCGACGGCTTTTCTCCGCCATCGTACCAAATCATTTTCAATGCTTTTCGACCGTCAAGTGCCGGAAACTCAAAAACAATCTTCGAAGAAGCTGGATAGCAATTACCGTCATGTTTCTCTGAAACCGCCTCAACAGAAGTTGGAAACTTGAGATCCAACGCCATGTAGGACATGTTCAGCGTATGGCAGGCCATGTCGCCAAGGGCTCCGGTTCCGAAATCCCAGAATCCACGCCACTTAAAGGGATGAATTTCCGCGCTATAGGGACGCATCTTTGCCGGCCCAATCCACTCATTCCAATGAACATTTTTGGGTGGAGTTTCTTCTTTCACCTTCAGTCCAAAACTCTGTGGCCAAACAGGACGATTAGTCCATACGTGAACCTCTTTAACGTCACCGACCACGCCGTTTCGAATCAGCGCTGCCGATTCTCGCAGATTACTTAGAGCGGTGCCCTGATTACCCATTTGCGTAACCACACCCGATTCCTTGGCGGCCTCACCGAGCATTCTCGCTTCCTCGATCGAGTGAGTCAGAGGCTTCTGACAGTAAACCGCTTTTTTGGAACGGAGAGCCTGAAGCGCCGCAACCGCGTGAGAGTGGTCAGGAGTACTCACAGTGACAGCGTCAATTTTGTCACCCATCTCATCGAACATTTTTCGGAAGTCGTTGTAGGTAGCTGCGTCCTTGAACTCCTGCTTCTTTTTACTCAACGTATTGTCGTCGATATCGCAAATCGCAACGACTTTTCCATGATTTCCAGCATCGGTCGAATCGCTTGCTCCCTTTCCACCTACGCCAATACAGCCAAATCGAATTTCCTCTAAAGCAGAAATACTCGGTTTTATAGAAATCCCGCCTGCAACCCACGCACCAGCACCGAGTGCCGCAGTTGACTTTACGAATTCACGACGATTAGAACACTTCGTCATTTTTTCTCCTGGTTATTATCTGTGGAAATTGATGTAGCTCCGCTGCACCCAAGTTATCCGGAAATGAATGAGAATTCAAACATTTCCCCCATAAATTAACCCGACAACGAGCCGAGGGAACTTAATACTGCCAAAGCACTTACTTTGTCTATAGGATTATCATGGGCAACGTAACTTTGTAATACTGTATCGCGTCTTACATTCTAGCGAATGGAACCTCAGCCTGCGAACGATCCCAATGGAATTTGCTCGATCAGACCGGCTTTTCGTTTCGCAAATGATGCCTAACCACCCACTTTTTCACGCAGGCGATCGACAATTTTCTGCAACTCGGCTTTCTCTTTGGGTGACTCGACAGTCTCGATCGCCCGGTTTTCTGCGAGCCTCGCCTGTCTACTCCGTTTCTGCTCACGCATGATCATTGCTTTGTGCAACAAAGCTTCCGCTCGCAGATCAGCAGGCATCTGAGTGTCTTCCGAAAAATCATCCAACTCTTTGAGCGCCTCCTCTTGGTTATCCATGGCATACAGACAGTCGGCCTTGGCTCCAATTAAATCGATTCGAATGTCCGGGTTGTTTTTTGAATTCTGTAACGCAGCATCAAAACAGACGATCGCCTTCTCAAACTCACCATTGGCAGCCAGCAAAGAACCCTTGGCTAGATTTAAATAGTTCGCGCCTTGCGCTTTTGAAATCGAACTGTCGAGCAATTCCATTGCTTGAGCCCGCCTCCCAGATCCGACCATCAAGTAGATTTTTTTAACAATCAACCTCTGACGCGTTTCTCCAACCACACCATCAAGGTTGATCATCTGGTCAAGAATTGAATCTACCATCGAGTTGTCTTTTAGTTGCCGCGCCAAATTAAGCTTCCACTGAAAAATCTCCAGTAGCTCAGAACTCGAAAAATCAAATTGGCTTACGACTTCTTCAATGAATTGGATTGCCCGTGCCGGCTTCTCCACTCGAGAAATCATCAGCAGATCAGTCATTATGACTTTTCTCATCTCTGCATCAGCTGCTCCATTCCATTTCTTGCGAAGCCCCAGAGCATTGTCCTTATCGAGAGCAACGATTTCTTCAATTATTTCAGGATAGTAAACACCAATAATTTCCTGTCGCATCTCACTCATAGCTTCATCAAGCAACCTCGCTCTGGCCTCCCCCGTTTCGGATTCTGCGGCAGCTAATTTTGCGTCTCGATTCACTCTTAATTTTCGAGCGTTCTGCAGAAGATCAAGATAATTTAGATAGCCACCCTCCTCGTAACCGGCAAACGCAAACGGCACTAATTTGAAATCAGCAAGAACTAACGTTGGAAAACTATCTACCCCATATTTTTGCGAATAGGCCGCGTTTTGCTTTGCCAGCTCTGGATCCTGAGGACTATTTTTGGGAAAGTCCAACTTAATAAGCACATACTGCTTCGAGATCTCCGCGAGAAATTCTTTTTCGGAAAGCACTTCCTTTTCCAATTTCTTGCAAGGTGGGCACCAGTCACTTCCCGTAAACAAAAAGATCACATCCTTCTTGTCAGTTTGAGCCTGTTGAATCGCTTTTGGAGCGTCCTCCGTGAAACCTACTTCTTGCCCTGCCAGCATGGATACACCTGACAAAAACAAAAACAGATTCAAAATCATCGCAACTTTGAATCGATTGCCAAATGTGTGTTTCGGAATTGTTGAAGTAAAACTCATCGAGAGTCTCTCTAATAATTTAGAAGATTGCTACCCGCAGTGGGGTTCGACCGCGGATACAAAATAAGTAATGCAGCGAAAGGCAAAAGAATACGGTGTCGTTCTCATCTTATCTTCACAGATTTCCAATGGCAATTGCGACAGTTGCCTTTTCGCTAATCCCCACCTTACTTTTTTTTGTATCGCTTATCCAGCTTGGACACTCAGCAACTTTTGAGCAACACGCGCCGTCAACGACTCAACGACGCCAGCTTTTGACCGAGGGGTTCTCTAAACGGTAGGACTGTTGCTTAAAGGGATCATCGCGATAGCCGTCTTTCCCCGCGACCTGGAGGAAAGCCGAGTAACCCAGATAAACAGGAATGAACAAAACACCCCATTTTTCGTACTGGAGTACGTGAATCTATTCGTGGCTTCGGACTAGATCAACAAACTAATCAGCGAATTCGGAGAGGTCCAAATAATGAATAAACTTCAAAAACAACTTCAACAGATTCCCCCAAATAATGAATTTGCCATCAGTTATACTTAAAAAACAAAGTTTCCACTGAGGCTTGGTAACGACCAAGTAACACTGCTGACGATTTTTTTGATGAAAAACCTCCGAAACTTACGGTAAAGCACGGGTGTTTCTACTTAATGCAAGGCCGTTATTTAGTCCCTGCGATTAGTGAAACCTATAATTTCAAAGGTAGCAAACAAAAATTCTGAAATGGAAACCTGAAATAAACTGATCAGAGCTTCTGACCATTTAGCAAGACAATCCTAAACAAATTATTAATCAATCCACTATGTCTTTACATAAAAACTCGTACGGTCTGTTAAGTTTGTCTCGAGTAATTATTACTCTCGCCATGGCATTTTCACCTCTCGGAAATGCACGAGCGGCCGACAATGACACCATCAACACCCTTAAACTGGTCGGAAAAAAAGTAGCTCGCGTCGTTGACCAAAACCGGGATGCCTGTGTCGCTTTGGTGGACGGTTTCGGCTCGGGAAGCGGGGTGATTGTTTCAGAGAATGGCTTAGTGCTCACGGCAGGGCACGTCATAGAAAACACAAATTTAAGGACTTTTGAAATTGTTCTCTCCTCTGGACGCCGAGTCAAAGCGAAGCCGCTCGGGTACAATCTCAACAAAGATCTAGGGATGGCCCAACTCCTCGAACCGGGCCCGTGGCCATATGCCAAAATAAACACAGAAGACCGCACTAAACGTGGCGACTGGGTTGTTTCCATTGGACACTCCGGCGGCTGGGAACTGGGGCGTGATGCTCCTGTGCGAACTGGTCGTTTCCTTAAGATGGAAAACTCACAGTTAGTGACGGATGCTGTCTTAATTGGCGGCGATTCCGGAGGCCCACTTTTTAATCTCGAAGGAAAAATCATTGGGATTCACAGCTCCATCGGTGATTCGGTCAGTGAGAACCGACATATCCCTATCGAACTCTATATCGCTGATTGGGAACGCCTGGAAGATGGTCAGAAATGGGGCAGGCTGGCAAATCTAGGACGGAAAGAGCAGCCCCGCCCTCTTATTGGAGTTACAGTAGACCTTACCGCAAATGAATGCGTGGTGACCTCGGTTTACCGAAATTCTCCTGCGGCCGTTGCAGGAATCAGACAGGGCGACATCATCACACAGTTTGATAAGTCGCCGATCAGATCCGGACAGGAATTGATTAACGTCATTCGGCAACAATCCGCAGGAATATCATATTCCATCTCGATTCGTAGAGGTGATCAAACTTTTAAATTGGAGATTACTCCTCAGTAATTTTTACGACTGTAGTTTTGGCAATATCAAATGAAAACAATTACAACACCTAACTTTTTTATCAGCCTAGGGTTGGCTCTCTGCTTCCTTGGAGGGCCGGTTGAAAAATCTCATGGCCAAATTTCACGTGACCTTCGAAACATCTTTCAAGCCATGCTCGACGATCTAGACGAAGATCTCAGGTTGAAGTTTGAGGAGGCGCTAGAGGCTGATTCCTCGGTCATCAAAATGACTCGCGAACAGTTTAGGAGATTCCGGCAAAGTCCAGTCAACCCTTTTGAGGGGCTGAAATCGGCCGCGGTTAATCAGTCAGGAACCATTATCGCACTCAAATTCGAGTTGCCAGATATTCGAAACCGTTCTATTCATCCTTTGGAAAGGCAGAACAGCGGTCTTCTCGCTTCGCTCCGACCCGCAGTCAAAAATGCCGCAAAGTCTTCCGTGGTGGTTTATTCAAATAACCGCCCAGTCGCAATGGGGACGATTTTTCGCGAAGATGGATACATTCTCACCAAAGCGAGTGAAATTGACGACCAAGAAACGATTCGTTGCAAGCTGTTCAATTCGAGTGAGAAACGAGCCCGACTGGTTGAGGTCAACAAAGAACATGATCTTGCTATCCTTAAAATCGATGCCGTTGGACTAGTTCCGGTTAATTGGGCAAACCAATCGGCTTCGATCGGAAACTTCCTTTTGACACCAGATCCTTTCGGAAACGTACTGGCACTCGGTACGTTCAGCGTTCCAACCCGCTCGACTGCTGTCGGCCAACAAGCCTTTTTAGGAGTCCAACCGGAGACCACGACCACTGGAGTCCGCGTCAGTTCAATCAGACCAGGTACTGCGTCTGCCTTGGCGGGGCTTCAAGATGGGGACATCATCACAAAGTTCAACCAAACGGACGTGCTCGATGCTTCGACACTCGTTAAAGCTATCAAGGATCGAGCCCCCGGTGATAAAATCGAAATCACTTTTCTACGCGGTGGACAAGCACAAACCACAACAGCGACACTCGCTGCTCAAGAGTATTCAGGCGAACAGGCGGCGCGATTCAAAATGATGAACCGACTTGGAGCCGTTCCCAGCCAACGGTACGACAATTTCCCCTCGGTTTTCCAACACGACGCACCACTGTTTCCCGAGGACTGCGGCGGACCAATTACCAACCTGGATGGCGAGGTAGTTGGAATTAATATTGCTCGACTAGGCCGTGCCGCAAGCTATGCCATTCCGTCATCGACCATCCAAAGCGTCATCTCCAATTATGAAAAAGACTCGAAATTTCCGCTACTCAACATTAGAGCCGGCCAGTAATTTTCAAGTGAGCGGGCTTAGACTTGCCTGGATGAAATTACGTAGCATTAAATCTACGTACCAATCAGCATAAATAGTAATCATTCACGGCTGGCAGATTTCCAAATCGGCACCTCCGCCAAGGCTAATTTTTACGAGGAGCGGCGTTACAGCGTATAAGCTGAGAAAACAGTGGTTCTTAAATTGGTCAGGCAAGCGGTTGCCCAATCCCGTTAGCGAACTGGCGCGTTCGAAAATTGAACCCAATCCAATACCCCCACCCGAAATAGGGAAGAAAAACCCTAGGTCCTGACACCACTGAAAAATTAAGAAAGTTTTATTCAAACTGAGACTTGCTTCTCAGAATGTGGTGGTAATGTTGGGCAAATCGATGGGCTTCATCGCGCACGTATTGCAGCAACCGGAGCGAAAAAGCGTGCCGTGACAACCGAATGGGTTCGGAATCACCTGGGCAGAAGATCTCCTCGTTCTTTTTGGCAAGTGAAATTAGAGTAGGCGGCTCGATCTCTAAAGCCTCGAATGCGGCCACGGCGCTACTCAACTGACCCTTACCTCCATCAATCAATAAGATGTCAGGAAAAACATCTTGCTCGTCATACAGACGCTGGAACCGCCTGGAGACAACCTCATGGATACTGCGGTAGTCGTCAATGCCGGAAACATTTTTAATTTTAAATCGGCGGTACCCAGGCTTGAACGGCATTCCGTCAACAAACCTCACCAGGCTCGCTACCGTGTCACCACCACCAAGATGGGCAATATCAACACCTTCGATTGTTCTTGGAGCCTCCTTCAACTTCAGAACTTTCTTCAGTCCGGCGAGACCTTTCTTGGGATCAATATGAAAGACTTCGGGTTGAGCGTGGGTATCCAGCTCGCCACGCCGATCGAGTGAATTCAACATTTCAATTTCGTCGCGTAACTTAGCTGCCTTTTCAAAATCCATGAGCTTCGAAGCGGCTAACATCTCGTCCTGCAACTGTTTAATTAGCTTTTTCTTTTTACCCGACAGAAACATCTGTAAACGTCGAATGTCTTTTCGATATTCTTCTTTCGAAATCCTCATATTACAAGGCGCAGTGCATTGCTTGATACTTGCCAGCAGACACGGCCGAAACCACCTCCAACGTTCATCGCCGTCATCGATGTCTAAAGAACAGGTACGGAACTTAAATATCCGCTGCAACACTTGCAGCGCCCCCCGAAGGGAGCCGGCACTCGGAAAGGGACCATATAATTTAACACCGGAAGTTTCAGGTTCGCGTGTTATCTCAACACGCGGAAAGTCTTCGTAAGTCGAAATTTGCAAATAAGGAAAAGACTTGTCGTCCTTCTGAATTTTGTTGTTTTGCGGTTGAATATCTTTAATCAATCTCGATTCAACCAATAAGGCGTCAACCTCACTCTCGCAGTCCAAATAATCGACATCAGCTATTTCACCAATCCACGGCGCCGTTCGGGAATCTTCCGCCGCAGCCTTCAAAAAATAGCTGCCGGCGCGGGAACGAAGATTGGTGGCTTTACCAACATAAATGACGATGCCCGCGGCATTTTTCATCAGATAAACCCCGGGAGTCTGCGGAAACGTGCGCACTTTGTCAGCGGCGCGTTTAAATGGGGGCAACCCTGCGTTTTCAACGTCCTGCGGATTTTTACGTTTATCATCCATGACGGCATTATAAATTGGATTGGAGCATCCCGCTAACCGTCCTAGTCAACGACTTACAACGCGGCAGAATCGATGACAGGAGCTCCAACCACTATTGAGAGCAACTCCACCCTATGAACCAGCCAGCTAAAAGACGCCGGCACTAACTACTGCCGTAATCGCCGCAAGTTGCTCACTCACCGCTCTTAATAGTACGTCAAGCCGACCTGATGTTCCCAACTATTTTCCATCACCAGAGCTCCAAACGGCTGGCGTTCCTTCCGTAAAATCCACTGATTCTCCAGAATCGGAATACGTCCAACCCAAATGCAGCCAACCGCCTTCGGTCCGACACCGACTTAGCACCATGCCCGCCGCAACTTCACTGTCTTGCAACGCTTCAACACTATCGACTGGCACCAAGTTTGCGGGAAGCTCAGAGGCAAGCTCCTCCTCGGATTCTTTGGGATTCAATTTTCCATCCAAAAACGATCTGAACGCAACCGTCGCCGGCCGCTTCTTTTCGGGCTCAAGATAATCAATCTCAGCCTTTCCATCCCGCGCCAGAAACAGCTTTCCGTCTCGCTTAACGATTTTAAATTTCAACGCAATCTTCAGCCCCTCTTTGATTTTCTTTGCGCCCTGAGAAAACCCAGATCCTGATACAACAATCCGAAAAACGTTATCACGAAACTCAACTTGGATGGGACGAATTGCGGCAAACGTAATACTAAATGAGTCATCTTTATCGCCTTCCGATCCGCCGGATAACGTCGCAGGTGCCTCACCAAGAATCGAACCCAACTCTTCAGCGAGTTCTTCATTGGACAACGTCTTTCCAGCAAAAAGATTACCCAGGTAATTGTTCGGCATCGAATCGTGAACCGCAACGGATACGTCGGCCCCATCCTCGATCACCATAGGCAAATCAGGCGCGCCCAGTCTCGAAAGAGAGGATTTTTCACCTGTTGCTAAAACCGAATCTTCAAACGACCGGAGGTAGATTTCAGGAATCAAATTCGACTTAGCCCTCATCTTCTCGCGCGACTCACTCAGCTTTTTTCTTCCGTCTAATAGTACCTCGTCGGTTTGTTCTGTGAACCGCGTCAATGTTTCGTTTTTCGCACGACGGGTTGCACTTGCTTCGGTTTTGCATTTTTCTTTGTTGAATTTCTTTTCCGCTATGCAATCTACGACTCGAAGTTTGGAAGAAGTTCCATTGAAGCACGCGGCAACACTCGCATCGACAGTCGGATCGACGGCGAAAAAACCTCCCAAATTGCCGTAAATACTACGAGTCCCACTGACCGCACCTGCCGTATTAATGTAGGCACGAATTTTCCCCTGCTGAATATAAGTGGCGGACGATAAACCGCCTGCCAATTGAATTTCCGCATTCACTTGGTTTGGGTCTTCGTTCAAGTTAATCGTCACCATGGTGTCGGTCGTTAACTGTCCTCGAACTAGCCGCCCATCGATCCTTTCGCAAAGCGACCGACTTTCAACCACATTTCGTGAAGCCAGGCGATTTATTAACCCATCACCAATCGAGACATAAAGATTTGGTTTCGAATACTTGGCTCGGATGGCGATTAAAAGTTCGGGAATTTGATTGGTTCGCTCCATCCATTCAATTCCTGCGCTGACTCTACCCTCAGCCACGGCTGAATTAAGGCCGCCTAAATCCACTAAATCTGACTCAAGTGCAGCCAGTCTTTGAGCATATTCATAACGAGTTAATGAGGAAGTCCCATAAGCAAAGCTATACGCAAATTTATCAGTCGTTGCAGCGGCCGAATTAAAAAATGGGTCGCCGTTCGTCTCACTCAACGAATTGAAATTCATTCGCAAACGATTAAGCACCGCAATCGTCTTGGCGCGTGCCTTCAGCCTAGGCTCGTCTTCAGCGCGTGCCTTCGCCGACTCAACTTTCAATGCTGCGACTTCAAGGCTTAATTTCTCTTGTTGCTTGATCAATGCCGCCCGTTCTACGGCATCTGGATCAACGACTTCTGGTTCACCTTCCTCAGCATCCGGAACCAAAGGCAAGGCGTCTAAGGCTCGTTCGATTTTCAATAACGCCGTATTCAATTCCCGAACCTTGAGATTGATATCCGTTGCACTGTTGGCAGGTGGCAAGTCAAATTGAATTTCATCGAGTGCATCGATTACGTCATAAAGACCCAAATCGGCAAACAGCTTCGCCCGCTCGTCACTTTCCATCGATTCGCGAGAAAAACGAACCAAACCCTCGAGATCCCGTTTCATAATGTCCCGTTGACGTATTAGCTCGGCTGCGGATACCTGGCGAAACTTGCCACGCGCTGCCTTTAGCCCAGACTCGATGTCTAATTGTTGATTACCATCAAGATTGGCGATTTGCCTCAGCAGGGCATCCGCGACTTCCGCGAGTTCGATATTCTCAGCCAACTCTGCCGCCGATATCGATGCAAATCGTTCTCTCAACCGCTCCAACTCGGCCAAATCCGCGTTCTCACCTTTAGCAGCCTGCGTGTCTAGCACGTTGAGCAGTAATCGAGCCCTCAACTCTTGGCCAGTCGCCTTAAAATTTATCCATGCGTTTAGTCGACGAACCGACTCTTGTAATCGCTTGCTAGAATCCGAATTGAACGTCGCTTCGGAACCCTTTGCGGATTCCCCGGGAATCGCCCCGTTTTCCGCCAATACCGGCTTCTTGCCACAGGGCAAAATTGCCAGGCAAAGCACCAAAACCAGCAATAACGAACTACTTCCTTGCAGAGGCTTCATTCCAAATCCCATCGATTATTCCCAATAGGTGATTTTGTCTAAAATTCGGTTGTCAATTAAAATCAACTAACGCCCGACGCCTTAAAATGTACCGCTTTCGAAAAACGGGACGACTAGGCAGATTGGGATTGTTATCAATTAACGCGTCTGATTCTAGATGAATGATCGACTAAAAAGGTTTATTACATGGATTTTAGACAATTTACATCCCCTTTCATCGAAATATCGAGTTGCTTAGCATTACATTGGGCGAAAATTACGAAACGTAATTCTCACCAAAGTTGATTCGCAATAGACTATCTTTTACCCCTTTAACCATTGCGGCTCGCCGCCATAGTTCGGAGATTTAAATGTCAGATTCGCTTCACGACCGAGGTCAAGCGATTGAGGATGTATTTTTTGCTGCCCGAGATCAGGATTTGGTCCAAAAATTAAAACAAGAAATGGCGGCTTCGGAAGCCCGTGAAGCGATGACCATTGCTTCGGGAATCAGCGATGCCGCACTGCTGGACAATTTAATTGATTGTGGAATAACACCAGAGTCCATGGCCTCTGTCGCATTGATTCCCCTAGTTGCTGTCGCCTGGGCCGACAACAAAATGGAAGATAATGAAAAATCTGCGATTCTCAAGGCTGCCAACCAAGCAGGCGTCGTCGAGGGTTCCGCCAGCTATCAGGCAATCGAGGCATGGCTTGACAATCGGCCCGATGCATCCCTGATCGATGCCTGGAAAAATTATATGGGCGCACTGAACGAGTCACTTGACCCGGTAGCCTTCAACCAACTTAAAGCTCTCGTTATCCGACGTGCTGAAATTATCGCGGAGTCAGCCGGTGGTTTTCTAGGATTAGGGAATAAAGTATCCGACGCTGAGAGAAAGGTACTCGACGGTCTCGCATCATAATCCTTTGCCCACACTCGGACCAATTTTTTGAGGGGGTAAGAAACTTACCCCCTTTTTTATTTCATTTTTTGAACCAGCAACGCTGCGCAGATAACCTGAATGATTCCGTTTAAAGCAACGTC
>CALKNI010000168.1 GCA_938091115.1 uncultured Pirellulaceae bacterium
AACAAGCGTGCAAGAGTGACCCTCGTTGCATCGATTTTGCATTCAAAATTGAGGTAAAAAACGAATTCGCATCGATCTCAGAACCGCTCACAACCTGAGAGGGCAATACACGACGCTGTCCACGTCCAGACCGCTGCACGAACGCAAGTGCTCCTTTTCGAGCCAGCTTATCTTCTTCAGGGTAAAAATCTGCTAGACGATGAAAATCCACCGCAACCACCTCACTCGACGTCGAATACCAATCCGCTTCGCCATGTCGAAACAGCACCCCTTCAACGCGTTCAACCGAGGGACACAGCGTTGAGAGCAAAATTCCAGCCGAAGACTTGTGCTCGGGCTTAGCGCCGTGTGAGAGAATGATGTGGGTCGCATTTACACCCCGTGTCAATGCGACATAAAGCACGCACAGAGACTCTCGAATCGTCTGACGTCGATCCTCATCAAATAACTCCTGGATTCCCTCAGGCAGTAATTTTCTTAACTTGGATCCGATATACCGCGTCGCCACGCTGATCGGTGCCGTCGGTTGATCACGACCAGCAACAACCGTAGGCGTCTGACCAGCCCACCCACGCGACGAGCAACTAATCGGTAGTACCACCACATCGAATTCGAGTCCCTTAGCTTTATGAACCGTCATCACTCGCACCCGAGCCGAACTTTGATCGCTGACTTTCACTTCGTCACGAACGAACGCAACGAATCTGCTGGGCCGAAGCAGCCATTGTGGATCGTCCGAAGGACAATCATAGGCCACCCGAACCAATTGTTGCAGCCTGAATATCTCACGACGCGTACATTGACCGGTAAGTCGTTTAGCGAGTATTTCAACGGTAGGGCCGTAGCCGACGTTGATCAACTCTTCGCGAACCCTCACCGCTGCTTTCCGTGCCGCGGCAACATTCTCTTTCCGGTTTTCCCTCGTTTCAGGAGTCAGCCCCAGATAGTCTGCAAGCGGTGAATGCGCGAGGTGAAATCGCGAGACACTATCGTCAGGGTGGTCTGCTAACTTCATCACCGCTAACACAGCCTCTACCGCAGCGGAATCTGTTAAACGTCCGCCTCCCTCTTCACTGGCAGGAACACCAACCTGCTGCAGTTCGAAAATCAAATCAGATACCTGATCATTGGTCCGAGCAATGACACCGATACTGTGATGAGCAGGCAGGTCATTTTCCAATTGTTGTATTCGGGCAACCGTCCTCTGAATCATATTCTGATTGCGAATTTTATCTTTAGTATCTTCAAAACGTCGCGAACTCTCAGGGCAGTCGGGCGCCAATTCGACCGTGACATATCCGCGCAACTCGTCACGCGCAGTTGTATGCTCCTTAAACTTACTGGACCAACGGCAAATTTCCTTCTCAATCAACTCATCGCCACATGAATACTGTTTCACATTCATGAAAACTTGATTCACCATATCGATCAACGGCTGCGAACTTCTCCAGCTCTTCGCGAGGCTATCCGGTTTTAGGTTGGGCAGTTGCTGGTCAACCAAATCAAAAATTTCAGCAATTCCACCGCGCCAACCAAAAATTGCCTGTTTCAGATCACCAACACAAAAGAAAGATTTGATCGAATCAGAATCTTCAGTCACTTTTCTTGCGAACGGCTGAATCACACTCCACTGACCAAGCGAAGTGTCTTGAAACTCATCGAGAAGCAGATGATGGACCTGACGATCGAGACGAAACGACAATCGATCCGCATCCCACAATGACACAAACTCCTGCAACCGCTCGGTAACGTCTTGAAATCGCAAATTACCCGTACGGTTTTTATCCGCTTCAATTAACTGCCCATACGCTGCAAGCAATTTACAAACGGCTTCATTTTGCATTCTCAATCGCTGCGAGACAAAAGCTCGACAATGAGGCATCAAGAGCTCATAGACCTCGACAATCTCGGCAGGCAACTTCGTTCGCGAATACTTAGGTGTCCCCATGAGCGTATTCTGAAAGGAAGTATTCTCAATGAATTTATCCCATTCCTCCGACTTCACCAATTCAGTTACCACTCCCCAATGTTTCGTTAATTGCTTCCCTCCCGCGTCGATCAACTCCATTCGAAGAATTAGTGAATCCAAATCTTCACGGCTTAACAACTTCCCCGAGGCCGGAATTTTTGACCAAGGCTCGGGACCTGTTTCCCGATAAATCTCATAAATCTGATCCACTGTTTCTCGAACCATCGACGCAACCCGGCGCGTCGCTTCCCCTTTGCTGAGCATGTGGAGCAAATCGACAACCGAATCGTCACGCAAAACCGCTTGAATCGCCTGATCTTTCATGCGATTTGTTTCTTGCTCTTCCACAATTTCCCAATTGGGCGGCAAACCCAACTCCAGAGAAAACGCCTTCGCGATGCGATTGAAAAAACTATCAAGCGTACTAATCTCTAACCGATGAAGATTTCCGAGCAACTCATGCAATATATCTCGCGCTCTCGCTTGGCTAATTACCCAGTCAAGCTCCTTCGACAGTTTTGCAGCGGCAGATTCATCAAGCGCGGCATCTGAGAGGCGCCCAATGATTCGATCCAAAATCTCACCCGCCCCTTTTCGTGTAAACGTGGTTGCCAAAATCGACTGACACTCCACACCCGACGCCAACAGTTTTAAATACCGATTGGAAAGTGCAAACGTTTTACCGGTCCCCGCTGAAGCTCGAATGACTTCATTGGGAAACTGGCCTGCCAATTCACGTTCGATGGTTTCACCTACCATGGCATTTCTCCTTCAGCGATCTCCATTCCCGGCGGTTCAGCTTTCTCAAATACGAAATCCTGACAAATACCGGAAAAATCTTCTGAATACATTGGTGGCTTTCCACTCATTTCATAGCTTCCCATTCTGATCTTCCGGATAATTTCGCGAGCCTTCTCATCGGCTGTGGCTAAAACCTCCGACTCCCATTCTGCTGAATGAAACCCAACCTCATCCAAATTCTTGGCCAGCAAGACGTAACCCATTGCAACGTTCGAAAAATCAGCACCCTCTACGGCAGAAACTTCCTTTACGAGATGCCGGTAGAGCGGCAACTGAAGATCCTTCCACTCCTGCTTGCGTTTTGCATAGTGAACTTTTTCCGGAGGATCACCTCGATCCGACGTCTTATAATCCCAAACAGCAACCTGTCCGGAGATGTCATGCTGATCCACCCGATCAATTTTCCCATTGATCACGAACGGCACTCCATCGACGTCAAAATTGTGAAACAGATGCTCCTCAGTACTGACGATCCTCCATCCGTCACGCCGCACTTTCACTTGTTTTTGTGCAAATCGCTCGAACCTTAACCGCAATTGCTCCACTTGAATACGAACCGCCGGCAACCGAGAACCTGCAAATTGAAACGTCACCAGTTGATTAAGTTTATCGAAGAGAAATTCTCTGATGCGGGCTTCATCGGTCGCATCTCGAACATCGCTCTTTCCAAATGCCTCAAGAACATTGTGGGCTAAATCTCCGAATGTGCCGCCACTGAGCTCACTCCAATCATCATCGGTGGCTTGCAATCGCATGATATGTTTTAAATAAAAACGATAGGGACACTGAATAAAGTCCTTAAATTTCGTCACCGATATGTTTTTTGGCACTGCTGCATCGGGGATTGGAATTCCTATTTGTTGCGCGTTTGGAAAATCAACTTGTGAAGTAATCCAAAGTTTAGATTCCGGACTTCCACCATAATCAAAGAAGGCCTTGGCACGTCGCGCTGAAGTCTCTCGATCTGTAAACAACAAACGACTCGGCAGCCTGGGCTCACCACTACTGGCTCTTCGACCAGCGATCAACAAAAAGTTCTCCCGCACCGAAGAAATTACCGTCAACGCATAAGCATCACGTGCATACCTACGATCGTTATCGAGAATCTTCAATTCTTTACATAACTCATTAGGAAGGAACTGGTGCCCAACTTCTGAGGTGGGGACGTATTCATCGTTCACACTGGTAATCACCATTACCGGCGCATCATCCAATGCCAAATCAAGCCAACCCGCAAGCTCGACTGCTTCGGGATCAGGCGACTCAACTACCCGTTGTTCAGCCGCAGACTCCAACGCCCAGTTGAG
Organism: uncultured Pirellulaceae bacterium; assembly: GCA_938091115.1. GTDB lineage: Bacteria > Planctomycetota > Planctomycetia > Pirellulales > Pirellulaceae > Mariniblastus. The sequence continues at coordinate 4,078 of CALKNI010000168.1, forward strand.
AGACTCTGTCGCCGAAACCTCGGTTCCAAATAGCTCCGGAACTCTATTTTGAGCCGAGAGTGCAACACAAACGGCTTCGCAAGCTCGAAGAGTTTTGAGCCCAACAACATCTTGACGATCAAATTCGCATTCACCATAAATTTGCTGAAGCAACTTAATCCACGGTGCAGCCCATTCACCAATAGGTCGCACTCTGGAGTCTTCACCGCCAGCTAAGAACCCGAGTAACTCGGACATTGCCAGGTGCACTTGATTTAAAATTCTTATTGAAGCAGCGAGCCGACTCGCTCGCTGCTGGGCGCCATCATCCGTTGGATCGAATGTCGTGGAGATTAATTCCGGACTTCCAAACGCGTCGACGTCAAACAAACCCAATGAACTTGGGAGATTGTTATTTTGATAATCATTCAGCGCCTGAAGCCATCCGTCGTCATTGACACAAGCACACAGCCAGCGATACAAATCAGGATGGCGAACCAATCCAGCAAAATTCGTATAGCTTTGACCCTCGAGATAATCTCGACACGCCAACAATAAACGGACGGGAGCCGTGTGCGTTATTTCAACCCCAGCAAGATTTCGATGTTTGAGTTGAACCGAATTTAAAGTCCGTTCTAACTGAGGAATAATTGTTGGATCGGGTACACCAATCGTAATTTCGTCGGCAGCCAACTCAAACGATAAATTCGTGATGTAGCGTGCGGCTCCATCGGCCTGATCAGCAGGTCGATCGGCAATCAGAATCTTCTCATCGGCAAAATCGACGACATGATTAACCCAGTAACCAGTTTCGAGAGAACCAATCTCATCAAACGCGGCAGCCATCGATTCCGGAGCGGCAACCAAAATCGATACTTGTTGGGAGTTTGAAGCCTGAACTTGCTTTAACATCTCAGCTACAGAACGATTAATGTCAGCCGTCCCAACAAGGACAATGTCAAAATTCGTTTCGCAACGAATCTCATTAGCTTTCATTAAGCCAGCGGCAGCAAAATTCCGAGCGGCCTGTTTATCCCACAATTCAACTTGGCCTAGAATCTGGTAATAACGCTTCTGTAAATCGCTAAGAACATCCCATCGCTTAGCTTCTTCTTTTAAAAACCCCTTATAGTTCTTAACCTCCCGGGATACACTGCTAAAACTCCAGATATCATTGGCTAACCTCGCATGAAGATTTGCAACGAGCGTTGCCATCGGCCGCCAATCATATCCATCCTCGATGTCGTCTCGTCCAGTCAAGCACTCCATCTGTGCTTTTGATGATTGCTCTAACACCTTTGTCCAGGCAATTTGCTGAGTTAGGTCTGAGGCCAGTGGTTTCGCCGCACGATACAAAAACTCAGGCAACTGTCCGAGTGTCGTGATCCGAGGCGGTGTGAACAGCCCCTCCAAGCCTTCCACTCGTTTTACCAGCAACTGGAGCAGACGGTTCTGCGCTCGCATCGTCGGAACAACTACAATTACGTTCGATAGATCGAACCGGTCTTCATCTGGCAATTCCACTCGAAAACGATTCAGCAACCACTCCGCTGCGGTCACGAGAGGCGGTCTCTCAAACCCCAAAAACACGCGTGAATCGGTGGAATTAGCGTTGATTTCGGAAACAGGGTTTTCGTGCGACACGTTAGTCCAATCCATCGGAGGCTTCTCATTTGTTTAATCACAACAGTCTACGCAAGACCGGTGACACGTTTGGTCACTACAATTGCGATGGTCTATTTTTTGACCAGTAATTGCAACGCTGGAGCAAAGCAACAATCAACGAGACCTTTTTCGATTCTTTGCTTTACTCTTTTCTTTAAACGCAACTTTTCTCTTTTTCGCCTTAACGGCTTTTTCTTTTTCTTTGGCCGCGACACGCTCGACCGTTGCCGCTTTCTCAAAAACCATCATCTCGGGCGTCTCGAGCGTTAATGTGCCTAACTTTCCAGCTCTCAATTCGGTCACAAAAATCTTAGAAGCTCGATCGATGTCAACAATTCCAGCTTTTCTTAAACAACCGCGTTTCCTTCCCAACTCCTCAATGAAATCCATCGCAGAAGCAGGAACCGACTCCATTCCATAGCGATCCATCAGCCGCTTCCGGTAATGCTGCAGCATAAATTCGGCGGAGAAAAAAGCAGCGTCCGCATAATCCATTGCCGTTTCTTTGATCGAGCCAATCGTGGCCAACCGATAACCGCTATAGACATTCTCAACGTTGGGCCAAAGAACACCGGGTGTATCCAGCAAAGTCACACCGTCACCAATATTGATACGTTGCTGACCTTTCGTCACCGCAGGTTCATTCCCCGTCTTCGCGACTTTCTTATTTGCCAGAATATTAATAATTGTCGATTTGCCGACATTGGGAATTCCGGCAATCATCGTGGTGATCGTTTTTCCCTCTCCTTTTTCAGGAAGCATTTGAGACATCAATGGCGTCAACTGGCGGATCGACACCCGGTCCTCTGTACTCGTTGGTCGGGCTTTGATTCCTTTTTGTTTCTCAAAAAACCTCAACCAAACCTTTACCAACTCAGGATCAGCTAGGTCTGCTTTGTTTAAGATTTTCAAACAAGGTTTGTCTCCCCTTAACTCAGCCAGCATTGGATTCTCACTGCTGTACGGAATTCGGGCGTCCAGCACCTCAATGACAATGTCAACCTTAGGAAGGGTTTCTTTTATTTGAACCCGTGCTTTGTGCATATGCCCGGGGAACCACTGAATCTGCATCCGACCAACTTTCCTTTAAAATTTCAGTTCATTATATCGCAATTTTAAATGCTCGCAGGGCTACTGTGGATTAAAGCCGTATTCGGCGAAAGCAGCATTGAGCAAAAGCAATATTCGGTTTTCATGGGCGAAACCCGCGGTTATATTGATTGAACGCAGTATTTCCAATCCACCCGACCGAATCCCTGTACATCGCAGGGCCTACTTAATGAAAATCGCGTTAACTATGAATTTCACTCAAGCCTTTTCCCCACTCCTCGTTGCAACACTTCTGATTACCTGCGGAAGTATCCCAAACACCAAAGCAGCGGCAGATCTCACTCCCCTCCCGCTACCGACACCGCAAAGCCCCGGGCAACCTGCACCCCAGAAACAAGAGCCCTCGAAGCAAACCCAAGAACCCGAGCCAAAATGGACCTCCAAACCGGAATCTCTGTTCGATGGAAAATCACTCGATGATTGGGAAACCATTGAATTCGGCGGACAGGGAGACTGCGAAATCAAGAAGGGGCGAATTGAACTGCAAGCGGGAGATCCATTTACGGGGATCAGCTCTACTCGAGATGACCTACCGAAAACCAATTACGAAATTTCATTAGAAGCAAGAAAAACAGACGGGATAGATTTCTTCTGCGGGTTGACCTTCCCCGTAGCTGATTCCCATTGCACTTTGATCGTCGGCGGCTGGGGTGGTTCGACTGTCGGATTATCTTGCATTGACGATCAAGATGCGTCCCGCAACGATACCTGCTCATACTTAAAATTCGAAAAAGATCAGTGGTATAAAATAAAAGTTCGAGTGCAACCTGAATCGATCCAAGTCTGGATCGATGACGAAGAAGTGGTGAACAAAAACATCAAAGGAAAAAAGATTTCACTTCGCGGGGATACCACTCTTTGCAAGCCAATGGGGCTTTGTAGTTTCATGACAGTAGCGGAATACAAAAACATCCAACTTCGAAAATTCTCTTCGATTCCCAAGAAATAAAAACCAGACAAACGAGGGAAATTCGCGAGAGTTTATTAGGCATTAATTCAATCATCGAAGATCATTTATGAACCTTGAGATATTCCCTCACGAGCATTTCATGAAGCTCGCGTTCGACCAAGCACTTGCCGCGAGTCAACTCGATGAGGTTCCCGTTGGTGCTGTGATCGTAAAAGGTCAACGAATCATTGGAGCCGCACATAATTTATGTCAACAACTACGAGACCCCACTGCCCACGCAGAAATGCTGGCAATCACACAAGCAGCGGAAGCCATTGGTGATTGGAGACTTGAAGATTGTGTGCTCTACGCCACCTTGGAGCCCTGCCCGATGTGCGCAGGCGCCATCCTCCAAGCTCGAATCCCTACCGTTGTTTTTGGCGCATCCGACCCGAAAGGTGGAGCGGTTCATTCACTTTACGAATTGCTGACTGACCCCCGCACGAATCATCAAGCCCAAGTTATCCCAGGAATTCTTGGGCCTCAATGTGGAATGATCCTTACTAATTTCTTTCAATCGAAACGTCAACTGGGAAAAAAATAGCCCGTGCCCAACGCTCCTACCACTTCAGGAAATCAGCAAACCACCTCGTGGCCCTTAATCACGTCACTCTTGATTTGGATTACAATCGGCTTTGCCAGCATCACGGCCTATCGCCCACCAACACCTTTAACCAGTTCCATCCCCGAAGATCAATTCTCTGCGGAACGTGCTGATCGAATCCTTAAATCGATCATTGATGACACCGTTCCCCATCCTCCAGGCAGCCTTGCGCACAGCCAAGTCCGTGAAAAAATCGTATCTCAATTTGAAGCACTAGGATATGCTGTCGAACTCCAAGCCGGAACAGTATCAGTCCCCCGCCTTAACCAACTCGTTGTGCCTACCGAGATTGAAATCGACCTGACCAACATCATCGCTCGGAGAATTCGTACCGAACGGCCATCCAACACTAAAAAACCTTTGCTGTTGGTGGCACACTACGATTCAGTAACGAGTGGCCCCGGAGTTAGTGACGACGGTGTAGCAGTCGCCTCGTTGCTGGAGATCGCGCGAATACTTGCCAGCAAGGCTGCCTCTGAGCGCGAAGTTATTTTTTTAATCACCGATGGAGAGGAACGAAATCCCAGCGCCCAATTTGGCCTGTTGGGTGCCAGAATGTTTGTCGACGAACATCCACTCGCACAACAGATTGGAGTTGTGATAAACCTTGAGGCTCGCGGGACCACGGGGCCAAGTTGCATGTTCGAAACTAGCCTCCAGAGCTATGACCTACTGACCGTCTTCAACAGAATCGATGGCCCAAAATTCGCTTCCTCACTTTTTTTCGAAATCTACAAACGCCTGCCCAGAGATACAGACTTTTCCATTTTTAAACGTGCCGGCATGCATGGCTATAACTTCGCCTACATTGGTAACGTCAAGTATTACCACACGGCCGAAGACAACTTTGCACATCGTGACCTTGGGAGCATGCAGCATCATGGAAACAACGCCTTGAGCTTAACCCTTGCACTCCTCAAGTCTTCACAGATTGAGCAATTTGATTCCCCCTCCCCTGTGACCACAAACGAAGCTGTCTATTTTGATCTTTTTGGAAAATTGATTATTCGCTGGCCTGCCAACTGGTCAAACTACATTTCTGGATTGGCGTTATTTCTATTCGTCTTTGCAATCGTGATGCGAATCAAAACTCCAACGCACGCCCAAAGTGATGTTTCTTCATTTGGTTTTCGAGCGATTCTAGTTACGGCCACGAACCTCATGATCCCAGCTGTAACCATTGTTCTGACATACATGATCACCTTCGAATTGCAAAAACTGGTTCGCCTCGAAGATAACCTACAACTCGATTGGCCCCAAAACCCAACAGCCATCTTAATTGGCTATTGGATGGCCGGCTTTGCTATTACTGGGGCAACCGCAACCATAGCGGCAAAACTCATGAAACCAGAGCTTCTCCTTATTGGAGTTCTTTTCATTTGGATCAGTCTCTGTTTTTTGACTTCAATTTACGTCAATGGAGCCAGTTATTTATTCATTATTCCTACAATCCTCACTGCTTCCACCTACTCCAAAGCTAGAAACGGTGGGGAGCTTGGTCTAATGATAACTTTGGTTGTCGGTACTGCCGCGCTCGGACTGATCTGGCTACCGCTGGAAAGGCTGTTTTACGATGCGGTCGGTTTCCGAATGCCAATAATCATGATGGGACGCATTGCCTTCGTGTCAGCGACTCTCCTTCCCCTGCTTGCCCTCACCTCTACCTGGATGCGATTTTCATTCGCCATTCTTGCCACTTGCATTTCTGTAATATCATTCTCAGTCGCGATCCTTCTAATATAACAATTTGCTCAAAACCATTTCGCAAAACTCGCGAGCCAACTAATCCTGCGAATTGAGAGCAATCCACTCAGCAGCCGAGTCCGCATCGCGATCAAATTTAAAGTTCGATTGCATGCGGCGGAGCACTTTCTTTAATCGACGAGTCACCATGGAACTGGTGATTAACTCGTGATCGTTCATTCCCAACTGCTTCAAAATCCTCACCGTCGCATCGTTGACTACCATGCGAACTACCGAATCATCAAGCGCGAGATAATGACCATATTCAACTCGCATCGGGATTGAACGCGCAATCCTTTCAATTCGAAGGTCATGTTCAATCAGCGGATGGCGTTCAAGAACGATCATTGCCAAAGATCGCTCAAAATCCACCTCTGGCTTGGCACTGTCCTCCACCGACACCAGCGTCTTGGTGAGCACGAGACGAACCCCACTCTGTGTGACCAGAGGATCATAATTTAATCGCTTTGCATCGATTGAGGATGTCTCAATCTCATAAGGGACATCACTTTCATCCAGTCGATCCTGTAGCCAACTAAACGTGTCAAAAAAATGAACAATTAGCCATACCGGTTGATTTGCGTAGCGATTCGATTTCAATGTGCTTTGCAGTGAATTCCATAACGATTCACGCGTAAAAGCATACGCATCATCAAAGTAAGTAAATTGACGCTTGCCGAATAAGACTTTCCAGATACCCATTTCGTAATTTTAGAACGATTCATCTGGCTTTAAAAGTGGTAATCGGCCTCGGGAGAACTTAACGTAAAATTTGGTCAGAACCCTGACTGAGATTTTTGGGTTGTCGATAAATGGGTGTATCTAAAGAGCGTGGCTCTCCACTCAACGGTGGCTTATCTTTACCGGTCGACGGAGCAATCTGATCCGACAAAGTGCTTTTGGCTCCCCCCATATTCAAAGCAGCAACTTTTTGCGAGGGCTTAGAATTAATCGCATAGGTGGAATCAGCGTTTTTCCCAGTTCCTATTTTGGAATACTGATTTCCATTGGCTGTTAGAGCAATTTGGTTGCTTCCATCACCTACCCACTTGATCCAGGAAGTCTGCAACTCAGATAAATCTTCGTAGCCGTAGAATTCCGCCGTCACCTCATTCCACCCCGCAGTACCACGATTCATATCATCCTGCTTCAGTCCTTTCCCAATGTACTCAACAAACCTTTGCTTACCACCTTGATAGATCAGAAATTTTGCAACGCTGTAACCTTGCGCGTATAGCGGGAGTATGTGACGAGGATAAGATCGCATCACAAACATGCGGTTAAATGGAATCCCCATCGATGGCTTAGAATGCAAAAACTCCATCAGCAATTGATGATTTTTATTTTTTTCAAGTTCA
>CALKNI010000169.1 GCA_938091115.1 uncultured Pirellulaceae bacterium
GGAAAACCACGCTAGATCATTTTTTAAAGGATGGTTTTCGGATTTGATACTTTAGTGCACGAAACATTTCGGCTTGCTTGCAATGAAAAATCCGATGCCTTTGTTTCGGTTGCCTCTCCGCTTCTAAAATGAGCGCTGTAGAGACCGTTCGGGTTGTAGGGGTTGTGATACGAAATTTAACTAGGACTGAGCTCTAAATTTTCGCTCGGCCAAATGTTTGTGACGTAGATTTAAGTAAAGAACCGCGCCTCGGCTCCAAAATCTTTAAATGACAACAACCATAACGACTGGAAATGTTCAGTTGAACATAGACAAAAAGACTTAAAAATCCCGTTCCTTTAATCTAAATAGCGTCTATTTATCTGCACCAGCAATTGACTTCCCATCTTGGTTGGCAAATCAGTCAAACCGATACAACGTTGGAAAATATCAATGTTCCCTCAAGAAATGTCCTCGATAATCTTTGCTGGCGTATGGTCTCTGACCAGCGTTGGCGTTGGATTGATCAGTGGTTTTTTGATAGGACGGCTCTATACGTTGAGTAACGAACCCCGGAAAATCAAAAAAGACCGGGAAACAACGATGAGTGCCTTGTTAGAAGTGATGAACAGTACTCACCAACTCAATGAGGATGTCGACAGTCATAATGTGGCTTTTGAAACGGCAAAAAAAGAACTCGAGACCATCGAATCGGATGCGGAGTACGAATCCCTGCAGACCACTCTCGTTGATAATATAACCCGGGTTGTGCAATCGAATCGTCGTTTGGAAAAAGATTTGATCGTTTCTCGATTTAAGCACGAAAATCAAGCACAAGAGATCGACCGGACGCGTCGAGAGGCGAGGACGGACGCTCTATGCAGTGTGGGTAACCGAAAGGCTGTGGATGAAAATCTTCAATTTCGAATTTCACGGTACGACAATAAAGGCATGTCCTTCGGTCTGATGTTGATTGACATTGATCATTTCAAACGAATTAATGATACGTTTGGGCATAAAGCGGGGGATGAGGTTTTAACTAACATCGCATTAGCGTTGCAAGAGTGCATCCGTCCCAAGGACTTTGTGGGACGTTTAGGTGGTGACGAATTCGTCTTGATTCTCGAGGACCTGACCGAGGAGACTGCAGAATCGGTGGGCAAGAGAATCCGTGCTGCAATTGAGTTATACGATTTCAGTATCAATTCGCTTGGGCAATCTACTGTAGTCACCATGAGTATGGGGCTTTCTGTGGTCGCACCGGGCGATACGGTCGCTAGTCTCTATGAACGTGCCGACAGAGCCCTGTATAAGTCTAAGCAGTTAGGCCGGAATCGTTTGAGTACGATTACCGAAAGAACATTGAATGCGTCTGCAGAGGCAGCGGCGTTAGGTAATGTCGGAGGCGTGATTTCTTATGAAGCTTTAAAGGCATCTTTTGCGGATAGCAACCTGGAGACATAAATCATCGGCTAAACTTCATTGAGTTTATGAGTCGTTGTTATGCAGTTGTTTTCATCCCCCAAGCTGATTTTGTGCTTTGCAATCGGATTTGTGTTTCAGCTGACTTATAGGATCCGCTGTTTACAGAAAGTAGGTGTGACACATGATGGATGTTGTCTGAGGCTAGCGAGTTTTGATTAAAGTCAAGAGATTTTCGAAGGCCTATGAGGCAACATTTGAGGTGAAGGATCTGAAGTTTACGATTCAACCATCATGAAAATCGATGCGTTGGCGACTGCGAATGCTAATGTCAAGCTTCACTTTGAATAATAGATCATTCTTAGAAGCAGGCCAATTCAGACCGGAATGGGACTTAGCAGCGAGAAGAATTCGGACGACATCGATCCGTTTCGACGCTAGTTGGAGAGGGATCGATTCTCAACTAATTGACGTTCATTATTTTACAAATTAGCTCTGATTGAGATTTTTAGATTTCAAAGCGTTCAGGATCTGCTTGCCGTTTTTTGTCTTAGAAGAAAAAGCGAAATTCCGCGAGTCTTTGGTCGGAGCATCAATTTGGATTTCAAGATCGACGGTTGGCAGTAGCGGTCGGATCAAATCGAACCACTCTACGATCAAAGAGACTCCATTTTCAAGCATTTCATCAAGTCCCAACTCGTCGACTTCCTCGGCTGTCTGGATTCTATAGGCGTCTAGATGTAGAAACGGAATTCGGCCCTCGTGTGGGACGCAGATTGTAAACGTCGGGCTAACAATTTGTCCGTGTTTAATTCCGAGGCCCTTTCCAATTCCTTGTGTAAGGCGGGTCTTGCCAGCACCAAGTGTGCCGTTCAAACCAATCAGGGTCCCGCAATTCATTGCGTTACCGATTGCAAAGCCGATGTTTTCGGTTTCAGCTTCTGAGTTGGAGTAAAGAACGAGGGAGTGCGTGGGTGAATTCATTGTATTGTTAGTGGACATATCCGCGCGGAATCAATGCGTTAAAAGTACCATTGCTGTCTAAAATCCGGAGTCCTTGTTGTGGCCTGGTTATTTCGCCAATATCAGTCAATTGACAGGGCACGTTTGGATCGGCTTTGATTTGTTCAAAAACATCGGCAGGCATAGTCAGTATAAGTTCAAAATCTTCGCCATCGTAGAGTGCGCCGTCAAGTTGAGTTTGAGCCGCCGCCGTTTTTAATGCATCTGAAATTGGGATTTTTTCGGCTAGGAGGTCAACACCCACTTTACTTGCTTTGGCGAGAAGCTGGAGATCGAGTGAGAGGGAATCGCTCGCATCAGTCGCCGCATGAATCTCATATCTTCCAGCAAGGTAATTTGCCAATTTGACTCGAGGTTCAAACGAAAGGTGATGCCCCTGAATGCTCCCTCCAAAACTGCCTGAGACAATGACTCTGTCGGAGAGTTCTGCGCCGTTAATTAGCCATCCCGAGAGTGAGGATGGTCGTTGGCCCAATAAGGTTGCTCCGACGACTAACTTTCCAGACCACCGGTTGGTGTCCCCGCCGACAATCGTAACGCCGTAATCGGAGGCTAAGTTAAAAATCCCAGAACATAACTGTTTGGTCTCGGCAAGGGAGAAGTGTTGAGGGAGCAGGAGTGTCAAAACAGCGTGGGTAGGTGAGGCTCCCATGGCTGCGATGTCGCTGAGATTGACTGCGAGCGCTTTACGCCCGATCAATTCAAGTGAATGTATTGAGGTGTCGAAATGAGAGCCCTCTGCGATGGTGTCCGTGGTTACAACGGTGTGTGCGGTTGTCCTGGGGAGAATTGCTCCGTCGTCACCAATTCCAACTAGCACACCTTCATTCAGCTTGTTGAGTGACGAGTGGTCACGGAGCCATTTGTGGAAGTCGTGTTCCATAGCAAGAATTAAATTCGAAAGTAGAAAAACGCTGTTACCGTCTTTATCTAAAACCGAGGAGGAAGTCCATTTGGAAAAAGCGGCAGGTTACCCTGGGAGCATCGTAATTAGAAATGCTTTTGAAATCCAGCACGCTACTATGAACTGGAGTCTGAAATCGCTTAAATTCAAATTGCTGAATATTAAAAAAGGAAACCGCCAGCCATTCGGGCTGGCTGGCGGTTTCCCGGTGATAAACCGTAGGGGGAGGTCAACTCGTCTGGGCGAGTGTCAGCAGCAGCCCTCCTCTAATGCGTTGGCAAGTTGGCCACTCGCATTTGACCCCAAAACGGTTCTTTATCTCGGATGATGTAAAACATGAAATCTTTTCTCTCAACGACATCGGGTCTTTGGAGAACAAAGGCTAAATTTTCAAGCGATTCAGTTTTCCACCCGTGCATGGCAACGAGGATGTCGCCCGGCATGATTCCTTCTTCTTCAGCGGGACTGCCGGAGCGGATCGATTTGACCTTTAACCCTCGTTTGTAGTTAGGATGCTGGTCCATCATCTGCGAAGCTGGAATGGGCTCCAGTTTTAACCCCAAAGGCAGCCATGCGATTGAATTTGGAGCGGATGACTTGTTCGATTTTTCGAGACTGATAGTGAAGTTTTTCTGCTTGCCGTCTTGCAACGCAGTCATTTTGACAGATTGGTCGTCAGCTGCAAAAAGTAATGCAGTCTGAAAATCTAGATCCAAGGTGACGTCTTCTCCGTTTATTTTGGTGATTTTGTCGCCGCTTCTGAGCCCGGCCTTTTCCGCTGGGCTTCGCGGAATGACCGCGTTGACGATTAGGCTCGGCGAATTATCTTCATAGACCGTTTGTGTTGAAATGCCGTGGTACAAATCATTTGGTACGATCTGACTCATCAATTCCGCCGCGATATCGATGGCATCGTTGACTGGAATTGCAAATGCAATTCCCTGGGCACCGATTCTCACTGCCACGTTGATACCGATCATATCACCGTTAATATTAAGCAACGGACCACCGGAATTTCCCGGATTGATGGCCGCGTCGGTTTGGATGAGATTGCGATAGATTTGGTCATCGTTTACTTGGACGGTTCTACGAAGTGAGCTGATGATCCCAAGTGTGACCGTATGTTCGTAACCGTAAGCATTTCCTACGGCGATAACCTGCTCGGCCAACATTAGATCGGATGAACTTCCAATCGTGATTGGCGGAAGAGGGTTTTTCGTCTGAATTTTTAATATAGCAAGGTCCGTTTCTGGGTCGTGAGCCAACAATGTGGCCGTTGTCTTCTCTCGTTCGGCGGTCGTGACTTCAATGGTTTTGACACCTTCAACGACGTGATAATTGGTTAAGACGTAACCACGAGAGTCGATGATGACACCCGTCCCCATCCCGTTGACTTGTTTGGTATCGTTGGATGATCCATTTTGAGGGTCAACAGGGACGGTTTTTCGGCCGCGCAAATTAACGACTGAGTTTCTGCAGTTTTGAACGGCGCTGACCAATGGCGAGATTCGGTTTGATTTCGCGTTAGCACGCTCGTCTGCTGAAGAAACGCATGGCCAGTTGATTGAAATTACAATCAAGCTGACGAGCATCAACAGATGCGTATAATTGGGTCGAAATAGCATAAAGCTCGGTGCTTCCTGATGGGCCTTCAGCGCGACAATTGACCATGCGGGATAGGTCTTTCGACGCGGCATCTCTTACAATGCTTTAAATCGGACCGATAAGCGCATCCCGTTAAGACCTCAAAGCTTGCCGGTAAAGCTTACCAAGCTTGTCATCATTGCCTCGGACGGTTGGGTTTTGGAGCGATTTCTCGCTAGAAATTAAGCGATTGTGGTAATAAGCGCTAAAGTCATCAGTCTTTTGTTCCGGTTAGGGCGGCATCCTGGTTCCATGGTGAATGCAGGAGCGGGGGCACTTGTTGTAAGACTCTCTGGAAGTGTTTTGCTCGCGATGAGAATCGTAATGCGGCAGCAGGACAAATCCCCGAACATTACCTCTATTTATCGAGTTGCAGCCAGATCGGCAAACGGACGACTTTACCGGTTGGGTTAATGGCGGCGACTACGGTCTCGCCATCGGCGACAATTTGGCCGTCGAGCGTGATTTCATACCGGTGGTGAATTCTGACCCCTTTGGCCCGCGTAACGGTTGTTTTTATATTCAATACGTCGTCATCTTTTGCCCCGAGGTAGTAATTGCATTGAATCTTTTTGACGACCAGCATTATTCCCTTGGCTTCAAGTTCGCGATACGAGAGGCCGGAGGCGCGGAGCATCTCGACTCGGGCGACTTCGAAGTAATTGAGGTAGTTGCTGTGATGGACGCGTCCCTGGCCGTCTGTTTCTTGATATCGGACGCGAATGGTGATTTCGTGTTCTCGGGGAACGATGGGAGATGAGTTGACCGAGGTCATAGAGTGCCCTAAAGTTAGAAAAGTTGATTAAACGTCCAGTTTGAATGTTTAGATTCGGCTCGCTAGTCGAATTTAAAGTTTTGTATCATTGGTTTGCTATCGATGATTAAGATGAGATTCCTGCGACATACCTCCGTTATTGTTATGAAAAACAAATCATCAAATCAACAGGTTCCCCATGATAAGGGATCTAATGATGCAAGGGGTTACCATTAAAGTTGCTTTATTGATGAGAACAAGATGAGCCAGGGAGAAGATTTTGGATCGGGTGTTGATTATCAGACTTTACGAGGTCGAGATTATCCAACGATCTGTCAATATACCGTGTTCCTTGAAAATCGCGTCGGCGTTTTGTTAGGGCTGATTCGTCGGTTTCGTGGAACTTCCGTAAAAATAATGGCGCTTAACATTATCGACTCAACGGAATGTTGTATCGTTCGTTTTATTTTCAGTCATCCAGAGCAGGGGCGCGAAATTCTAGAACGTGCCGGAATGGCGATGATTGAGAGTGAATTGATCGCTCTTGAGTTGGGTGATTGTGAACAGCCTTTACTTGAGGTTTGCGCTGCACTCTTGCGGGCGGAAGTCAATCTCGTGCAAACGTATCCGTTGATGGTCATGAACAACGAGCGGTCCTTCGTTGCGATCATGGTCGATAACGTAGACATTGCACAGCAGACACTTCACCAGGAGGGGTTTCATATGATCACCGAGAATGAGTTGATGGATTTAAGTTAGGTTGAACTAGTTTGTTAGGTCATTTGACGAATGGTTTTCCGTGACGGAATGGGTGTCTTCACCGCAGTTGATTCACACTTTCGAACTATAAAAAAAGCCGCGTCATATTTGAAAGATTCAGAATACGCTTATGCCGATTCGCGTCACCTGCACGAAATGCCACACCCGTTTTAATGTCAGTGAAAAATTTGCTGGCAAAGAAGGCCCTTGTCCAAAGTGTAAAACGAAAATTCGGGTTCCGGACAAATCCGAAGAAGTTGTAATCGAGGCTCCAAAGGTTGATGGCCCGGTTGATTCTACCGGGAGGGCAGTGCTCGATCCGGTTAAGCGTAAAGAGACGAATTTGTCGTCGGTCGAGTGGACTTTGATCATTGGTTCGATCGTTGGCTTTTTGGCGATCGCTTTGATCTTGCGGTTTTCGATCGGCGATGTTTCGCAGTTCCCTTTGTGGTTGATGGCGGTTTCGGCGGGGGTGGTTGCTCCTCCGCTTGTTTTTGTTGCTTATACATTTTTACGGGAACAGGAACTTGAACCCTATCGGGGGCAGGAACTGCGGACGCGGGTGGGAATCTGTTCGATGATTTATCCAATTACTTGGCTTGCTATGCCGGTCGCCTGCTTTGCGTTTAACGATAGCTACGAAACGGGCTCTTATATTGCTGCCGGGATCGCGATGATCTGTATCGGTGGGTTTACCGGTATGTTCTGTTTTGAATTGGATTTTTTGATGGGTTCCGTCCACTACGGACTCTATCTTGGGGTTTGCCTGTTCGGCCGATTTTTATCCGGTGTAGGGCTGTTACCGGTAACACCAGAAAGAGTTCCCAACGTGGGTGATGCTGTTTCAGGAGTGAGTTGGGAATCAGGGATTGAGCTATTTTGCAGTTTGTGCACGATATTGACTTAAATTTATTCGTAGGTCGCAATGTCAGCGATCAACTCCTTGGCAAACCTGATTGGCGATGGAATGAACTCGGTCTTAGAAATTCCGGAAATTCGCGGCCTCGACGGTCGGTCTGATTTGATCAGGATTCCGAGTCAGATCGATGTACCAGTGACACCGCGAATAAAAAGTCTGATTGATGCTCCCGAATTTCAGCGGTTAAAGAAAATTAGCCAACTGGGAATGGTGTCTTTTGTCTATCCAGCGGCAACCCACAGTCGGTTTGAGCACTCTTTAGGAGTCTATCGCAACGCGCTGTTGTTTTTGAGACAGTTCGCGGAACAACCTGATTTTAATTCGTTAGTAACTGTTAGAGATGCCGAGATACTCATTCTTGCATCGTTGCTTCACGATATTGGACACTGGCCTTATTGTCATCCCATTGAAGATATTGAGCTGGAAGGAATTCCGTCTCATGAAAGTTTTGCCACCCGTTATTTGGAACGTGATTCGATATCCCAGCGGATAAAAGATCAGTGGGGAGTCGAGCCGTCCGAAGTTCTTGCGGTAATCAATCGCAAAAAAGAAACACCCGTTCAGGCGATATTAAGTTCGATTCTTTCGGGGCCAATCGATATCGACAAGATGGATTACCTTTACCGGGATAGTCTCCATGCAGGTGTTCCTTATGGTCAAAATTTTGATTCGTTACGATTGATTCGCAGCTTGTGTTTGAATGAAAGGTCTGATTCTCTGGCGATTACGGAAAAGGGGCGAACCGCTGCCGAACTGATGGTATTCGCTCGATATGTAATGTTTAGCGAAGTTTATTGGCATCATACTGTTCGTAGTGCAACGACGATGTTCCAACGAGTCTTTTATCGATGGCATGAACTGAAGAGTTCGCAAGTTGAGTTCGAGTTGCAAGTGTCTGGTCTCTTTGAATCGGGTGAGACGGAAATGGTTCAACAGATGGGGGATGACCTGGAAGGTCAATCGGCCGCTGAAATGTTGAATCAACTGTTTGGGATAAATCGTCGGCTCCACAAACGTGCGGCTAATTTCAGCTTTAACGAGAACGCAGAGACGTTTGAAAAAGTCGCCTATCATCCTTACCCTTGGTTGGTTGCCACTAGTGAGCGACTCACCGAGCTTATTGCTGAACAGGTCGGCATCGAAATTCCAGAAGATTCGGTTTTGATTGATGCCCCGCCGGTAGGTTTAGAAGTCCAGTTCAATGTGGCTGTTTATTCCCCAAGGACGGATGCCTATCGACCCCTTGGGGAGGTTTCACCGGTGGTAAATACGCTTGCCAAGCGACAATTCGACGACTTTGTGAAGCAAGTTCGAGTTTTTGTCGAACCCAGTCTGCTGCCTCTGGTGGAGAAAATCGATCTTGAGAGTTTGCTTGTTACCGCGGCTCAAAATTAGCTCAATGGTCTGAGGGGGGCGAAAGATAGTGTTCCGCGTAGTTTTTGTCGCGGAGGTTGACAAATTTAATTCGACCAATGCTCGAGAGTTGTTCGGTTTCTGTAGTGGTGATGGCCTCTTCAAAATAGCGATCGACAAATTCCAGATCCATCAGTTGGGTCAGCGTAGTTTGAGTTGGAGGTAGCGCTGATTTCAAGAGAGTCAATTCGGTTGCATCGAGAAAACGCGCTAGGACAGCTGCGATGGAATCGCTTGTGACATCCCAGGATTCGGGAAGACAGGTCATTGTTTCGCGAAGCCAAGTTTCAATTCCAAGAAAGTAGATGGTCGTTAAAGGGGAAAGCGTCAAGGAGGGAAGAGAATGGGGTGAGTCGAGAAAACTTCCTGTCCGAGAGATTTGACTTAATGAAAGTGAGTGTCTGTCCATCTGGCGTATGCATTTCCAGTGAGATTCCGAACTGTCAACTGAGCCTAAACAGTCTTTGATTTCCTGCACTGGCTTTCCACCGCCGGCGATGCAAAGGTTAAGCATGGGCGGTTGGGTCGTTAACCAGGCCTCAAAGCGTACAGCAAGATCAGGTAAGTCCAGTAGACTCCCACCCAGTTTTATGACGCGAATCGGGGTAAGGACGGATGGTGCCAAGTTTCTAATTTCTAAGATCGAGTTGTGCTCTGAAGTGGGCAACAGCGAGTGCCGGGACTGATTGATTTAACGCGATATTGTCTGAATAAGGTAGGATGGTCGGCACCGAAGATGCGGATTCAGATAGCGATTTATGTATGATTGCGTCAGTGATGAAAGAACCACGTCCAAGCGTTTGAAATGTCTGGGGGACTTCGGGATGCAACTTGATTACTTTAGTCAATTGTCGCGCGAGTAATGAAATAAAGTCGGCTTTGACTTGAAGCGAAATGGACTCAATCTCTTCGATCTCTAGTTCTTCAGAATCGGCACAGACGAGTCGGGCAATTCTCTTGCAACTGTAATGGCGGGAAGCGGGGCGGCCATCGGCAGTATCGTTTGAATCGAGTTCTTCCGTGGTTTCGTTAAGTGCACGAAATATATCAGCCATGGTTGCGAAGTTCTCACGGGCGATGGTCACTAGGGAATCGCGCAACTGGAATTCCGTTGAAATGCCGAACACGGGCGTCCGACCAACACCTGCGTATACGAGCTGTCCATTTGAAAGACGTTCAAGATCATTTTGATGCGAAGTTACAGGAGCACCGTGGGCGACGGGGATGATGTCGGTTGTCGTCGAACCAATATCAAGCACAAAACCGGAATCAATGAGCGGATCGATTGAAAAGAGGTAGCTTGAGGTTGCGTGCCAGTTGGCTGCCGCTGTTTGTTCCCAGTTATCAATGGCTTCGGAGCCTGTGCAGAGGTTTCCGGTCGTCTGGTAGAAAAGCGGATAGAATTGAGAGAGAGATGCTACTACCGAGTCAACAACGAACTTGACTCCGTCGCGCTTCGTTTCGAAGCAATCCGCCAATTCGGCGGTCATGGTAACACCTACTTTGGCATCACTTGGGAAATTCGCAGTGATGGTTGCGAGAACCTTGGGTAGTCGCTCCGGAGTTTGCCAGATTGCGAAGGGCACTTCGGAGGCGTTGCCATCAAGATCGCTCCACTTAATGTTGGCGCCGCCGATATCGAGACCGAAGTAATGCATCTGGGCAGTACCTATTTTTTGATTGCATTTTGGAGTGCTGACTGAATATCGGCAAATTGGAATTGAAATCCCTGTGAGAGTGCAACCCCGGGTACGATCCTGGATGAAATAAACAGGCTATTGGCAAATTCTCCAAGTGCTAATCTGACTGCGAATCGAGGTGCCGGTAAGAATGCGGGTCTGCCGAGTGCTTTGGCAAGTGTTTTTGTGAATTCCATGTTACGAACAGGGTTGGGGGCGGTTGCGTTGACGGCGCCGGATATTGGTTCATCCATTAGCCACTGGATTAATGAAACTAGGTCTAGGACATGGATCCATGCCATCCATTGCTTGCCGTTACCAAGCGGACCGCCGAGTCCTGTGCGGAAAAGCGGGATTAGTTTCTTAAGCGCGCCACCTCTAGGACCAAGTACGATTCCAATACGGAGATGTACGACTCGAACACCTAGCGCTTGCAGTGGGGCAGTGGCTGATTCCCATTCTTGACAAACTTCGGGAAGAAAGCCGCGACCGACTGGAGCACCTTCCTCAACAATCCGCTCGCCGGTGTCGCCGTAAAGGCCGATGGCAGATGCTGAGATAAATACCTTGGGGAGATTTCCCGATTGAATGATCGAGTCGACTAAGTTACGCGTTCCGTCGACGCGGCTGGATCGAATTTTCTCTTTTTTGGTGTCAGTCCAACGGCCTTCTGCGATCGATTCACCCATCAGGTTTACAACCGAATGAATCGGTTGGATACGAGCAAGGTCTTCCTCGGCAAGGCCGTTGTTCCACTGGATGACGTCATCGAGTTTCCCGGAAAGACCCTCCTGTTCCAGTCGCTGTTTTGCGGAGTCAGGACTACGAGAAACGACAGTGACACCTTGGAGTCGCTCGATTAGGTTTTTACCAACGAATCCGGTTCCGCCGGTCAGTAGTGTTGTCATGGAAGATCTTTGTAGAAGGTAGGGCGATAGACTGGGGAGTTGGACAACAAAGGCTTTTCCCAAGATGGGTGCCGCCTTTGTGTACCGTGTTACCAAACCGAGGTTGTTGGCCCTCTGTAACGATCGAATTTAGAATTTCAGCAGTAGGAGTTTGTAACAACTTAAATGCGGTGCTACCATCCTTATGTGCCTTTTTCCGTGTTCGGGGCCCGTTTTAGCCTGCGTGACGGAGACAACCTTGAATTATCATATTGAATCGAATGGAGTACCTGATGGTTTTCTTGCTGAGCCATTTGCGAGTTGCTTTTTTAAGCACGTTGGCCGTTATTTTTCTATCCACCCTCAGTTATGCTCAAAGAACTGTAGTACCGGTCGAAGGTGATCCGGCAAGTGCCCTTGCTCAGACAGCCGCCCAAGGGCAAGCATTAATTAAGGGGACGCAACAACTAGCTCGACAGCAATCGGGAAGTACGCGTGGAGGTCGAAGGCCGCGTGGCGGTGCAGAGGGACGGGGGGCAATGAATGGCGAGCGTGCTCCGTCGACCGATGCCGGGAAACCACAGGAAGCTCAGGTCGTTCAGACGAAAGCGCCTGATAAAGAGCAGGCAAAACCTGAAACCGTAGTGAAAAAGAAGCTTCCACCGACTTTGGCTCAAGGCGTTGCCGATCAATTTAGCTGGCGATCGATCGGACCGGCCAACATGGGCGGACGGATTACAGCAATCGCCGTAAGCGAGAAAGATCCTTCGACTTGGTGGGCAGCGACCGCTTCCGGCGGTCTTTTGAAAACGACCAACGATGGTAACACCTTTGAGCACCAGTTCGATAAGGAAGCGACGGTTTCAATTGGAGACGTTCAGGTCTCTGCGAGTAACCCCGACATCGTATGGGTGGGAACGGGTGAATCGAATCCGCGAAACAGTGTCTCTTGGGGAGACGGCGTCTATAAATCGGAAGATGGCGGAAAGACATGGAAAAACATGGGTTTGAAAGACACGTTTCAAACAGGTGCGTTGGCGATCCATCCAAAAAATCCAGACGTTGTGTGGGTTGGATCGCTGGGGCGTCTGTGGGGCCCCAATCCGGAACGAGGCTTGTTTAAGACAAGCGATGGTGGCAAGACTTGGAAAAAAGTATTGTTTGTAAACGACACCACTGGCGTGATTGATGTACAGCTAAATCCGAAGAATCCTGATCACCTGCTGGTTGCGACTTATGAACGAAAGCGGGATGGGTTCGATGGAAATGATCCCGAACAACGATTCGGTGCGGGTGCAGGAATTTACAAATCGACCGATGGCGGAGAATCGTTTGAACGCGTAACCAAGGGTTTGCCCACCTGTAAAATGGGACGAATTGGATTGGATTTTTATGAGAAAGATCCTAAGTATGTCGTTGCGATTGTCGAATCGGAAAAGATTGCAAAAGAACCAGAGAACTATTCGTTTGCAGGGATTCGCGGTGAAGATGCGGAACTAGGTGCGAAAATAGTCTCAGTTACTAAAGATGGACCAAGTGACAAAGCAGGCCTTAAAGTTGGCGATATTGTCGCTTCGATTGATGGGAGAGTCGTGCCATCTTATTCGGAAATGCTTAAGGAAATTCACAAACGGCCAGCCGGAAAGACAATCAAACTCGTGGTCTCGAGAGAGAGAAAACTTGTTGATTTAAATTTGGAACTTGGAAAAAAACCGGAAGCAAAAGGTTCGTCAAGTTCTCGAAATCGGAGAAATGATTTTACTGGAACTTTGGGTGGTCAAGCGGCTAACCTACAAGACACTCAAGGGCCGGAGGGATATGAATACGGTGGTATCTATCTCTCCAAAGATGGCGGAACATCGTGGAATCGAATCAACTCGCTAAATCCGAGACCGATGTACTACAGTAACATTCAGGTCGACCCGTTAGATCGAAACAACATTTATGTGTGTGGTACGAGTCTATATCGATCGAGTGATGGAGGAGTTACGTTTACTGGTGATGGTGGCAGCGATGGGATTCATGTCGACCACCATGCACTCTGGATCGACAATAAAGATCCACGCCATATGATTCTGGGGAACGATGGCGGTGTTCATGTTACCCGCGATCGAATGGAGCATTGGGATCACTATAACCATGTAGCGATCGGGCAATTTTATCATGCCAGTGTCGATTCAAATTTAGATTTTAATGTCTATGGTGGTCTTCAAGATAACGGGAGTTGGGGTGGACCATCGCGTGGTAAAGACGGCAGTGGGCCAATCAATTCAGATTGGATCAGAGTTGGCGGAGGTGACGGATTCGTTACGCTGTCCGATCCCAATGATCCCAAGCAAATCTATTTTGAGAGTCAAAATGGAGGAATGGGGCGGATTCACTTGGAAACAGGGGCCCGCGGTTTCATTCGACCTCGTGAGCGAGGCGTAAAATTCAGATTCAACTGGAAAACGCCGTTCATCCTTTCTCCTCATAACTCACAGATTCACTACAGTGCTGGAAATTATGTACTTCGTTCCCTGAAAAAAGGTGACGGAGTAAAACGGATTTCACCTGAGATCACCAACACCGATCGCGGGGCGGGAAGCGCGATCTCAGAGTCTCCGGCGGAAGAAGGGGTTATCTATGTGGGCACGACGGATGGTGCGGTTTGGATGACCAAAGACGGAGGTAAAAAGTGGGAACCGCTGTTTTTCCAACCGCAGGAAAAAGCTGAAGAAAAACCGGCGGCCAAAACACCGCCGAAAAAAGCAGAAACTGACGGCAAGCCTGCGGGGGATGCTAAAGCGGATGTCGTGTCGGGTGACTGGAAAGGCCGGATGATCTCGGATCGAATCCCGGAAGACCGTGCAGAGTTTAATTTCACCTTAAAATTAACCGATGGGAAGATTTCTGGCGAAGTTGATGGGTTCCGCGGAGCTCAAGAAATCAGCGAAGGAACCTACAACGCCTCCAGTGGTGCGGTGACTTTCGTCGTTGAAAGCCAACGGGGTAGTCGAGATTACTCCGGCACCATTAAGAATGGAAAGTTTACCGGCGAGATGACGGCGGGCGGCGGCCAGTTCCAAGTCGAAATCGAAGCAACGCGCAAAAAGAAAGATCCGGGACTGGGAATGCACCTGGGCCCCGTTTCGCTGTTGACTGCGGGCGTCCAGTATTCTGGTGAGTCTAGTCGAATAGTTGGTGGATTCAAATTTGATGATCCAATTTCAGGTGATTGGAATTGTGTGATCGAAAGCGATGAGGTTCCAGAAGGTCGATTGGAATTTACGCTTGTCCTCAACCAGAACAAGGCTGGTAAGGTGACTGGGCAGGTCAGTTCACAGATGGGCGATTCAGAAATCGTCGACGCGGTCTTTAACAAGAAAACCAAGAGACTGTTAATTTCCGCATCCAATGAGCAATTTGACCTTGAATTTAAGGGGACGGTTTCAGGAAACGAAATTTCCGGGTCGGTAGAGGTCAACGGAGGAGAATTGGAGGTTGAGTTCGTTGGGGAACGTTCTGCACCGCCAGAAGCGAAGGACGTGAAAAAGAAAGCTAAGGCGGATAAGGCTAAGGCGGATAAAGATAAGGCGGATAAAGCTAAGGCGGATAAAGCTAAGGCGGATAAAGCTAAGGCGGATAAAGCTAAGGCGGATAAAGCTAAG
>CALKNI010000170.1 GCA_938091115.1 uncultured Pirellulaceae bacterium
TACCTCCCTGCTGGACAGCCTTGCCGTCAAAAATTTAGCCGAAGTAGATATTAAAGAAGTCACTCGGCGACCAATGCATTATCTGTGTTTAGTTTTGGTAGCAACTTTAGTCAGCCTGGCCATTTTCAAAATTAAAATCCTGCCAGCCGTGGACAATTTGCGGGCGGATATTGCAGTGGCTAATCGCGAAACACCACCTCTTCGGTTCGAAGATTCTTTACAGCAAGACATCCTGCTGTTCGGGATTTCTATCGCAATCCTCCTCTTTGTTGGCTGGTTGCTCTTTGGTGGAATTCAAAAACTGACGATGCGGATTGGTGGGGCCCGCTACATCAATCTTCGCACATCGGCAACTGTCGTTGACTTAGTACGGTTACTAATCAAACGGGATCTCGAACCGACTGTTGCTGCGTCTTTGAGCATCGACATCAGTGGCCTCGATTTCAACTTCCGCCATGAGCTTAATAAATCACTTGCCTCTGCCACGGATGATGAAAAACTCGCATCGACCGGAGCGTACTACACTACAGCTGCCGCACTAAAATTTGACAACCTCGCCACCGAACGTACGCGAGTCACGGTCATCGGCATCGGCGGGTTCATTACTGCTGCATCAATCTTTTTGTATTGCATCCCTCCGCTATTCGCCGTCGCCCAGGATCTTGTAAGGGTGGCAAATTAAAATGAGTGAATCAATAACATCAGATCCGGCCTATGAATCGTTGAAATCGCGTTGGCAAGAAATGTCCAAATCGAAATCAGAATTCGCGAACTTACTTACCAAGCTCTCACAAGAGACAGATGGTGTGTTAAAGCACAACCTGCTTCAAATCGCGACTTGGTTTAACCAGGACGCTAAATTTGATGAACTGATAAAACGCCCCGAAATCCTTGCTGCCTGCGTTAAGGCCTTAAATTCGGAGAGTAAACCGACAGAGCCAAAACTGATTGAACAAAGTGCTCGCGATGGTTTTTTCCAAATTGTCAGCAACACGTTTTCTCAACCTCAGATAATGAAATTGTTAAAATTTCGGCTAATACTCCTACTCACCATCGGCATCCTTCTGGTCATTTTCAGCATCTCGCTAGCTCCAGTTTTTGAGTCTATTTACGACGATTTTGGAATCGAAATCAATCCTTTGACGGCACTTATTTTCACAATCAGTGGCCTGATCCGCGCGACATGGTGGCTACTTCCGATCTTAAGTCTAGGACTCCTTGCTGGAAATTTTATTTGGTGTTGTTCCGCCGCTGGCAAACAGTCTTTATCAGATAATTGGGTTGATCATGAATTCAAAAACACCCGTGGAGAGCTTGGCAACTGGTGCTGGCACACTGCGATGCTGCTTGAGCTTGGCTGGTCCCCCAGAAGTGCCTACCAACTTGCAGGCCAAGCGGTTACCAAGAATTGGATTTCGGACTGGAGTGTGAGACTTATTAAAACCCCGTTGATCGACGCAACCCCGGAAGAGGGCGACTGGTTGTTAAATGACAAGTACGATTTAATTAATCAAGCCATTCTCGCACCTTCGCGCCAAAGCAAAATCGCTCTCTTTCAAGAAATCTCTAAGTACTATTGGGCACGTAGCCAAACGACGAGCCAATGGTGGATCCAGTTAATTTTCAATTTGTTGTTCTGGCTCTTTGGACTTCTTGCTCTCATTGCCATATTGGCACTTGCCTTACCGCTCTTCAATCTAATCTTTTCATTAACGGGTGGATTTTAATTTCTCATTTTATTTGCTAAGCCAAGCCAACTTAATTCGCTAAACCCAAATGATTTCAACCGCACTCAACATCAACCCAATGGATCGATCTTCGGAGGAATTTGATCGGTCAACTATCGAATCATTGGCCACCCAGTGCGCTCCCAATCAATTAGCCCTACTTCGACTTCTCGCTGTCGCCCATCAACAGAACCTCGAGTTGCTTCCACTCCTCTGCAGCCTTGGAATGGAACAATCAAACTTCGACCGAGGGCGCATTTCCAACATGTCGGCAGCAATACAATCTGGAATACCTTACATCGAAGCACTGAGCCTCAATGTCGGCATCCTTCCACAGAATTGTGTTATCGCAATCAAAATCGCAGAGCATGATGGCACTCTCTCGGATTTTTTCGCGGCGATCCTAACCTACGCCACCCCCATTCAAATTAGATCTTACAATGCAGTCGAAGGCGAAGCCTCGCGAATCATCCGATTTACTTTTCGCACCTTATTGATCGGGCTTTTATTCAGCTGGTTCTGTTCGCGGATTCTCCCCGAACTCTCTCTCATGATTTCAGAGTACGGCATCGAAACCTCACCAAGACTGCAAGCACTTACCGAGTTCCTAGGATACGGATACGGCTTCTTCTGGATCGTAGCGCCTTTATTATTTCTAACTTTCACACCGCTGTGGGTGAGCCTTGGTCGTGCCTATCTGCGCACCTGGAATCCAATGCACTGGAAAAGACCGATTTACTCGATGCAGACAAACAATCGCTTCACCCTTGCAATGTTAAATTCACATTTCCAGGGAGACCATTCAGACGAGAACCGCAGATCTGAAATAGTTAAAGCAGCAATACCCGAGGCAGCCGACTTAATTAAACAAACACCACTTGATTCAAACAC
>CALKNI010000171.1 GCA_938091115.1 uncultured Pirellulaceae bacterium
CATTTTGGAATGCTTCTTCCTCTTCAACGTTACAGGCAATAATTTGTTCGCCGCAGAGTGGCCAATTGTTGACCGTTCGCAAACCGATGACCTGATCACCAAATTTTTTTCGGAAGTAATGGAAAGCGTTGAAACCCGAAACGCCGGCGATCCCAGTGATTAGGAGGGGGAGTTGATCTTCACTCAATGAGCGATGAGGCTCAGTGAAATGTCTGCCACTGTTACAGTCGCTGTAGGTGATTGGGTAGGTTGAGTCCGGTGTAGTCACGGTGTTCGCTAGGAGGATTTTTGAAAATGAACTGGCTATTTAAACGTTAGCAGGGAGCGGGATATTTGAGTCAATTTGGAATCAAACCAAGGTGAGTTTTTGCTTGGGCTGGAAAAACGCTATCATGGCTAAGAACTTGAGAACAGTCGGTAATCCCGAACGCTCCCGGATGTTTTTCGGGAAACCGACTCTAAATTTAACGATTGTCCCCCAATGCTACCATTTCAAATAAAAATTTGCGGCCTCACCAATGTGGAAGATACGGGATGGGCTTGTCAGTGCGGAGCGGATGCGGTTGGACTTAATTTTTATTCCAAAAGCAAGCGGTTCGTCGATTCCGAACAAGCTTCGGCGATTGTTGCGGAAATTGATCGTTTCAACCAACGGCAAGTTGTTGAAGCCAACGCTCAAAAGCGGGGAGTTTCAAAGGTTGGGGTTTTTGTTGAAATGCCGGTGGTTGAGCTTTTGGAGACGTCAAAACGCCATAATTTGGACGGCATTCAATTACACGGAGATGAGGACCCTTCGGTTGCTGAGGCAATTCGTTCAGGTTTATCTAAAAACGGTCAGCCCAGCTTTTTAATTCGTGCAATTCGAAGCTTGCCAAAAGATCTGGCCTCAGCACGAGAATCTCGGCACGAAAAAGCTAGGCTGTCCGCGGAAATTGCCAGTTGGGTAGAGGTCGGCGTCGACGTTATTTTACTAGATGCGGCCATGCCTGGCGAATACGGAGGAACGGGGAAGGTGATCGACATTGCCAATATACCTGAACTTAAGTCCGAAGTTCCGCTAGTCTTAGCGGGTGGGCTAACTCCAGCCAATGTGGTCAGCGCGATTGAAGCCTCCGGTTTGTCAGCGGTCGATGTAGCCAGTGGCGTAGAGTCGGTTCCGGGTTTAAAAGACCGCGGAAAAGTAGAAGAATTCGTCCAACTTGCCAAGAAATCATTCCAAAGAATCCGCTAGATGTTGACGGTGGGGGTAAAATTGGAAATTTAGTGCTATTTTTGCGAAAACGTGGCTCTGGCTGAATTACATGCGTTGCCGTTGAAGCGTTGTCCGATATGATGGTTTGCGGTTAAAACGAGGCGGGCGGGGATGCCCGGTCGACTTGGTCAGGAATTGTTTACTTCCACCTGACTTCTTTTGAGTCACTGCGACAGTCGAAGTGACATGACCCTTAGAATTTGAGAAGCACAAATGAGCACTATCGTGTCCGAACAGTATGTTTTTACGCCCGACCATAAGAATGGGATCGACTACAAGGTTGCCGATCTCTCTCTCGCAGATTGGGGGCGAAAGGAAATCGATCTCGCAGAGCAGGAAATGCCTGGGTTGATGGCATTGCGAGAGGAATTTAAAGGCCAAAAACCATTAGCAGGCCAGCGAATCATGGGATCGTTGCACATGACGGTTCAAACTGCTGTTTTGGCAGAAACATTAGTCGAATTGGGAGCGGATGTCCGCTGGGTTTCCTGCAACATTTTCTCGACTCAGGATCATGCTGCGGCAGCAACAGTTGTCGGCAAGAACGGTACGGTAGATGAGCCGGCTGGAATTGCAGTTTTTGCTTGGAAAAACGAGAGTTTGGAAGAGTATTGGGCCTGCACTGAGAAGGCACTTGATTTCGGTAAAGGGCTCGGCCCAACTCAAATCGTAGACGACGGTGGCGATGCCACAATGTTGATCCATAAAGGTGTTGAGTTCGAAAAAGCGGGTGCGGTTCCGGGACCGGAAACAACAAACAACACCGAGTTTAAGGAAGTCTTGAAAACCCTCGCCTGGTGTCTCGAGCAGAATCCACAGCGTTGGACGAACGTCGCCGAAGGGTGCCACGGTGTTTCAGAGGAAACGACAACCGGAGTACACCGGCTTGTGGAAATGGCCAAAGAGGGTTCACTTCTGTTTCCAGCGATCAACGTCAATGACTCTTGCACAAAGAGCAAATTTGACAACCTTTACGGCTGTCGACACTCGTTGATCGATGGTCTCAATCGTGCCACGGATGTCATGATGTCCGGTAAAGTCGCGGTTGTATGTGGCTACGGCGATGTAGGAAAGGGTTGCGTCCAGTCGTTGGCAGGGCAAGGTTGCCGCGTGATCGTCACCGAGATCGATCCGATCTGTGCTTTGCAGGCAGCGATGGAAGGTTACCAAGTCGCCACAATCGAGGACACCCTTGATTTTGCCGATATTTATATCACAACCACGGGTAACTTTAACATCATCACAGCTGATCACATGGCAAAGATGAAGGACAAGGCAATCGTCGGTAATATCGGCCACTTCGATAATGAAATCGAAATGACTGAATTAGAAGCAATGACGACGAAAACCAACATCAAGCCACAGTACGACATGTATACCTTCGAAGACGGACACAGCGTGCTTGTATTGGCCGAAGGCCGGTTGTTGAACCTTGGCTGTGCTACAGGGCACCCAAGCTTCGTGATGTCCGCTTCGTTTACTAACCAAACGATTGCTCAGATCGATCTCGCTTTAAATGCTGAGTCGAAACCGACATTGTCCGGTGAAACTTACGATGGTGGTAACGTCTACATTCTCCCGAAAATTCTCGACGAGAAGGTTGCTCGACTGCACCTTGATCAACTTGGAGTCAAACTAACGACCCTAAGTAAAGAGCAGGCCGAGTATATCAACGTCCCTGTGGATGGTCCGTTTAAGCCAGAGCATTATCGCTATTAAACTTCCAAGTTTGGATTAAGCGACGTTTTAAAAACATTACGCCACTGAGCTTCAGTGGCGTTTTTTTATGCGCTGAATTGGGGTTTAAAAGTTGTAGGTAGATTAAATAGCAGTAAAGCTTTCAGAAAAAACGCAGCAAGCACAGGTCTGCGCGGTAGGATTGAAGCATAAGTCACCCTTTTCGAATGCTCGAAAACTGAGCGAAAATTGGAGAGGTGACGGTTTTGTAAATTTACTTCGCTCAGAAAACAAAAACTCATGCAGATTCTATTTTCACACAATCAGTTTCTGTTTTTTTCATTCGTTGGATTTCTCGCATTTTTTATATCTGACCAAGGGACTCTCAGTCGAGCCGATGAGGTTTTGCCAATCCAATTGAGGCAGATTACAGTGCAAATGGAGCGTTCGACTGAGACGTTGAAAGCTGAGATCAAAGCCAATTTCAAAGGGTCTAGAAAATACGGAAAGTTGCTTTCCGTGGTCGCAAAAATTAGGTCTCGATCTGCGTCACTGATTCGCAAAGTTGACCGCGCATTGGATTATCGGTTGCCGGGCCGAAATGCTGAGAAAATTAAAAATCTTATCTACGAATTGAGGGCTGAGTACGATACGGCCATTGAATACTCAAAGCTGGGAAAGGGGCGTCCCATTGAAGGTGCGACTGATCTGGCGGCAGACCAGATTTCAATTTTAATTTCCCTTGCTGAACAACTTCAGTTTGCCTCATACGTGACCCTTGAATTTGAACCGAGAGTAATTTCACGGCAAACCTCTTCGCCGGAATTAATCATTCAGTCTCTATTTGACCCAGCGGTGGATGAAACTCCCGGTCGTCCAGGAACTGGCCAAACTGATTCTGGTCGTGCGGAGTCTGAGCCAACGGTGGTTCTCAAGCCGGCAATGCGAAGCGTTTGGGAAAAGTGAATCGCGGAATCTTTTGGTTGAAGTGGTAGAGCATAAATTTAGCTAACTGGTTCAATCATGTTTTTAAGCGAAATAGGAATTTTCCTAATGATTCGTTTCTTTTTACACTGCACTTATGCTAGCACCTCCCCTTGAGGCCCGGTACGGACTCGGTCATAAATCTAAACGGAAGCAATGCGAAAAACTTTCCGTCACTCGGTGGTTAAAGATTACACAACAGGAAAAATGATGGCTGACATTCAGGCGTTCCGTGGTTTGAGATTCGACCTCAGCAAAGTTGGGGCTTTGTCGGATGTCGTCGCGCCGCCCTATGATGTGATTAGCGTCGAGGACTGTGCTGAGTTGTACGAAAAGAATGAGTTCAATGTAGTACGCCTGATCTTAAACCGGGGAGACGCGCTTCTTCCTGAACAGACAGTTTACGAACGAGCTGCTGAGTATTTAAAGAATTGGAAAAACGACGGCATACTGAGGGCTGATGGTGTTGGAGCGATTTACGTGTATCACCAGACCTTTAATGTGGATGGAATTGAGTACACTCGCCGAGGCTTTATCGCGCGGGTTCGAATCGAACCATTTGGGCAAGGGAGTATCTATCCGCACGAAAACACTCATTCCAAAGTTAAGGAAGATCGCTATCAGTTGATGGAGGCGTGCAACAGTAATTTGAGTCCAATCTTTGGTATTTACTCAGATCAAGCGGGTGGCCCTCAGTCTATGTTGGATCTCGCAATCGAGGATAGGACGCCACTTACGGCGATCGATAAGGATGGGGTTCGTCACGCCTTGTGGATGGTGACCGATGCGAATGCGATCGCTGCGGCTGCCCAATCGATGGGGGCAAATTCGATCTATATTGCTGATGGTCATCACCGCTATGAGACGGCCACCTCGATTCGCGATTCCAGGCGTCAACGTGAAGAGTTGGAGCCCGATCACCCAGTCGATTACACCATGATCATGTGTGTTGGAATGGACGATCCAGGGCTGTTTGTTTTACCGACGCATCGATTGTTCCGGGGCGTTCGACCGATGACATCCGCGGTATTAATTGACAAACTCAACTGTGCCTTCGATTGTGAAGTTTTTGGCGCCGGTGCTGGCCTGGCC
Source organism: uncultured Pirellulaceae bacterium (assembly GCA_938091115.1). Lineage (GTDB taxonomy): Bacteria > Planctomycetota > Planctomycetia > Pirellulales > Pirellulaceae > Mariniblastus. Next base: position 5,006 of record CALKNI010000171.1, read on the forward strand.
GGTGAATGCTGGGATGCGGTTCAAGTCGAGGGTGAGCAATCCACGTTGGCATTTTATTGCCGTAAGGATGACACGTGGGTGCTAGCACGCATTCGTCTTGAAGGCGTCGAAATGATGGAGAGCCTAGCTGGAGAGAAAAGTGAGTGTTGGCAAAGCCTGGGCGTTGCCATTCTGCATGAGTTAGTGATGGTTCACTTGTTGTCAGATGGAGAGCTGCCTACGCCTAGGTATGTTCATGGAATTGAAGAGGTTGTCAGTCTCTTGCAGTCTGGTGATGGAAATGAACGGGACGCAACTGGCCAGCAGGGGACGGGTGATTATTTCGAGCTAGCCTGCCTGGTTATGCCAGCAACTGTCGCGGACGTTAAGTCGATTAGTGAGTCGGGTGAGCGGATGCCAGCAAAGAGTACTTACTTCTATCCCAAGTTGCTGAGTGGGTTGATAATCAATCCACTCGATTGATTGGGGCTGATCGACCTGATGATGGTGTGCTTTCTTTGAGTCTAGCCATCAATTGCCAAAAAGGGCTCGAAGGCTGGCAGTTTTGTTAGTTCGGGTGAAATGGGAAGAGGTTTCACGTGAAACGGTTCGGGGTGTTTTGGCTATTCGGTAAAACGAACCGGTTTGGGCCAAGTTTCACGTGAAACAAAGCGTACTGATTACAGAAAATAGCTAATTCTGGATCTCGCTTGCTAAACGCTCGCCTCTTATTTGATCTGCTTCGTTCAAAGTTTCCGGAAGGACGGCAAATTCCGCCCACCCGGCTCAACTAATTTGGCAGATTTTGATTCTTCCAGCTACATCCTCCCGAGTTACGTGATGCTTATCGATTGTGGGTCACGGCTTGAGAAGTTGGCTGGCCGCGGTGATCCAGGTGCGGGATTGGAAGACGGGTTGTTGAAAGTGCCAGCATTTGTCTTGGGGCATCGAATTGGGATAAATGAATGCAGGTTGTTGGGCCGTCTTTTGATTGGCATTTCACCGTATCGCCGATGGTGGTATTTTTCTCTCTTGGCTAAATAAT
>CALKNI010000172.1 GCA_938091115.1 uncultured Pirellulaceae bacterium
GAAACAAAGGTATAGAGCGAAGTCGTTAGGAGGAGGTTCCAAAACAGTTATAAATTCGCTCGATGGAGCAGGTTTTTTTGGCCTCAAGTCGACAGGCTCCCATATAGGTTATGTCATAGATATTTCCGGGAGTATGGCAGGAGAGCGGCTAGCGCGAGCCAAAAAAGAATTGAATGTTGCAATCTCAGAGCTAAAAGATACTCAGATTTTTTCGTTATTCTTTTTTTCAGATGCCCTGGTATGCGACCGCGCATTTATCGCCAAAAAAGCTACGCCGAATAATATAAAAAAACTCAAACTATGGCTTAATCAAATTGGCCCTCTTTATGGAACGAATCCGTTACCAGCCATCGAACGAGCGTTTTCAGAACAATGTGACGAATTATATTTACTGTCTGATGGAGAGTTTGGAATCGGTACAAGCGATTCTATTTTGGCAAAAAACTCTAACAACATTAAGATCAATACAATTGGTTTAGATATTCAAAGTGAATCTCTCAAGCAAATTGCCAGAGAAAATGGTGGTCAATATACTGAACCCTCTACCAAGGACGATCCATTTAAGTAGTAAGTTTTTAAAACAGCGGTTCGCGGCCGAGTTGGCGGCGGACGACAGCCCACTGGCCGGCATGCATTAGCCAGTGGGCATCTTGCATTAAAAACGCGGCGCCTACTGTCGGACAGTAACTTCGAATCGCTTCCGGACCTTCGTTACTAAGATCATAGACATCGATGGAATCGAGTGCAGCCAAGGTACCCGCCCTTTGTTGCTCGTAAAGAGACATCAACGTTTCCTTACTGTCAAAGTCATCTGGATTATCAGAGCGCGAAGTCTCTTTTGTGTAGCGATCAGCAAAACCCTCTGGCAGTGCCGGCATCGACTCCGGCAAACACTGGTTGATCATATTGTTTTCACTCATAATTAAATGACCGACTTGCCATTTGATGTGATTACAATCGGGTGATGGTCGATGCATCATTTCTTCATCGGTTAAATCAGCAAGGTAAGAAGTGGATATCATATTGGCGGTATCAATGGCAGATTTAATGGCAGTTTTGGTATCCATTTCCGATCTTTCTTTGGCACTTTTAAGGTTAAAATTTCCGGGCACGCAGATTGGGCTGAACTGAAAATTATGATTGTTTTTCATCTACTTCGTCAACAAGCGTTTTTGCGAGATTGGCAAGTCAAAATTTCACACAATTAACCTGCAACCTTAATGTGCAATTAGGTGGGCGAGTTTTTGAAAATCATCTTAGTGATATATTGAAAATGTACTTTAAGACTGTAAATACGGATTTGCATCAGACATATTTACAGAAAACAGCAAGCTGTCGAATCATGCGATTATGACAATGAGACTCCATCGACTAAAGTAAAAGCCTCTTCTATTACGTATCACTCAGAGTCTAATGGTCGAATCAGCTAAAAAAGTACTTCAAGAAATAACGGCGGCCGGATTATTATCTTCGGACCATGTAACAGCCTATTCCAAGGAAATAGAGACAAGCGCAGAGGCTTTGATTTCAAAACTGATCAAAGATGGTTGCGTAACAGAATATCAAGCGGAGAAATTTCGCTCGGGTCAGTCATCGGAAATCTATTTTGGCGATTACATTGTAATCGACAAACTAGGGCAGGGTGGAATGGGAACGGTGCTCTTAGCCAAACACCGTCGCATGGATCGAAAAGTGGCAATCAAAGTGTTGCCGGTTACAGCCCTAGAATCCAAAGATGCGGTAGCAAGGTTTTATCAAGAAGTAAAAGTCGCAGCGAGATTAACGCATCCTAGTGTTGTCCATGCTTACGATGCAGGTGAACACCGAGGGTTTCATTATCTCGTCATGGAGTATGTCGAAGGTCATGATCTTTCAAAGGTATTATCTCAGTTAGGAATTATTCCTGCACCATTAGCACTTGACTATATTTCTCAGGTAGCCAGCGGTCTGGAATATGCCCATCGCAAGGGTGTGATTCATCGCGACATCAAGCCATCCAACCTACTTTTGGATTGTGAAGGCCAAGTAAAAATACTGGATATGGGCTTGGCTAGAGTTGCTGACACTGTCGATCAGCAATTATCAACCCAATTAACAACCACCGGCCAAATGATGGGGACTGTTGAATATATGTCTCCCGAGCAAGCCGAAGATACCCGGTCAGCCGATGAGCGATCAGATATCTATTCGCTTGGTTGTACGATGTACCGATTGATGACCGGGCAAAGCCCTTTTTCGCGCGCGACAATTGTGAAGACAATTCTTGCTCACCGCAGCGCAGCAATTCCCACAATCAATACAGGTTGTGATAATGAAGTAGCCATTAATCAGCTGTTCCAGAAAATGGTTGCGAAGAGACCTGAGCAACGTTTTCAAACAGCAACTAATTTGCTGGAAGCAATTCGTCAACTCGAAGATGATGAACTATCTTCTTTCGCAATGACGACCGCCTCTTCTGAATCGACTCAAGACATTGCCGTAGCCACGCACTGGGATCATCGAAGTGATCCAGGTGTTTTACCTGAAGCGATAGTGCCAGAAGATGAAATCGAAATAATAGAAGATGTAAAAGTAGTCGCACCGCCGGTCGTCAACACCGCGCAACCGGAGGTTTTTTACGGAGGTAATTCGCCAGATGCAAATGCCCAATTAATCGGTATCTGGTCAGGATTTATCAAGGACCGAAGTAAACGCTGCTTGCTGTTCTCGTGTCTATCTGGTGCAACAGTGGTGATGCCAGTGTTGGGAATTATCGTCTCCTGGTTATCTTGGCGTTCAGCTAAACGATTGGTGAAAGCGAAAAAATCGGGATCGCGGTCAGAATTGAATTTACTTACGTTAAAAACAGCAAAACTAATCTCAATCTTTTCGTTCGTGGCAGCTGTCGTTTGGAGTGGTTTAAAACTGCTTGATTGGGTAGCTCGCTAGGTGTCGACCGATTTTCATAAATGAATAACGAGTTAAACCTCACAGATCACACGATTGAATTTATTGGAAAACCGCAAATCAAAAGACCTGTTTGATAAACGCAGGCGACATCGAGATCCAACTGGTCGTAATTGAGGTTGAAATTTAAGCAGAGGTTTATATTATCGGCTTATGGGTCGAATTAAAAAACGACGAAGCAACGGGCGAAATTAGTAGCATCAAGGAGTCATGAAATGAAAAATATACTGATTATCACTCTATCCATTGTTGGATTATCTCTCGTAACAACTGGTCTATCTATAGGACAGTTTCTCCCTCAGGAAACCGGTTTAAATGTACCGCCGATGAATAAAGAAATTGCCAATCAAGAGGATGAAACAAAAGTTCCAGAAACCCAGGGCGAAAAACCTGCGTTATCGCCATTTGCAGAAAATGATCCCGATCAGCCAATCGACAAACAAGAAGCCTTAAAACAGTGGGAGGCTCAACAAAAAGAGGCGGCTGACACAGCCAAAGAATTTCGTAATGGCCAGCGACGCGGACAGCAAATTATCATTCGCAAATCGTTTACGACAGTCAATCAAAATGGAGAAAAGCAAACCGAATCGTCAGGTAAGATGGTAATCGTTGGCCCGGATGGTGAGCGGAAAGAAATAGAATTAGACGAAGTAGAAGAGATGGAGCCTTTAAATCTTAACATTCCAGGGTTTGCGTTTGGCTGGCCGGCAATTCGCCCAAATCAACCCAATGCTGTGAATGAAAGAGAAGGTTTTGCAATCGGCTCAGTTTACCGACCGGTCAACGATGCGATGCGTTCACAATTAGACTTAGGAAATAGCGGCCTTTTAGTTTTGTCAGTCTCAGATGATTCACCAGCTGCCAAAGCTGGAGTCGAAAAGTATGACATACTTATGTTTGCCGACGATAAAGAACTCGAAACAAAAAAAGATCTTGAGAGCGTTGTGGAAATTGCCGGTAAGGAGAAGCAAACTTTTTCTCTTGGTTTGATTCGAAAAGGCAAAGAACTAACGGTGGAAGTATCTCCAATCGAAAAATCAAAATTACGTTCAAGAAACGTCGTTCGATTCGGTAATAACATGAATTTTGCTCAACCACTGCCTCTTCCAAACAATAATAATTTTGGAAAATTAGAAAAGGAAATGCATCAGCAAATGCTGGAACACATGGAAAGAATCGAGCAAGAATTAGAGCAGTTAAATATTTTGCCCCGGGGTTTTGAATTACGAGATAAGAAATAAGTCGCTGCTCCGACCTTATTGGTGTTATAAGCGATCTGCAGGGGCAGCTTAATTTGTTGTTAGGTGGCAAACATTGCGAATGTAGAGATTTTATCTTGGCCACAGATAAGTCAAACGAGCGTTTGCTCTAGGGAAGCTTGTCTTAGTTAAAACGAGCTTTTAGCTTTTAGGTTTAGGGTGAACTTTAATATTGCGTTGATAGACGGGTGTTAGACTTCTCTTTGCCTGCGTGGTTTACTTGCTATATTTATTAGCGAGTCAAATGCAAATCACTTACTTACGTTTAGTTTTTTAAAGCCCCGCGATATGAGAGCCAAAATGTTCACGAAAAACTCCTGTGCCGTCACATCGATTCTATTCGCAAGTCTGATCGCGGTTAATACGATTAATGCACAAGAGAAAGAGCCAGGTGCTGAGCTTTCTACCAGTCAACAAGTAGAAATGACGGTAATTGGTTCGGGTGATATTGGCGGGCCAATGATTTTTTCAACCACGGAAAGTTTTGGCGGCAGTGGAGCGACCATGAGAATGGGGTTTTCCGATGGAGGTTCGGCAATCAAGATGTTGGGCGGAGGTGATTTTCCGGTTCCTGCCCCCGATCCTTTTAGCATGCTTTCAAATCCAAGTGTTCAAAAGGATCTCGAATTAGTAGGTGATCAATTGAAACAGGTTCAGGACCTTCAAGCAGAGTTTGCAGGCCAAATGAAAGATCAATTAGGTTCGTTAACGGAAGGTGGATTCTCACCAGAGCAAATGAAAGGAATTCCAGCTTTACTTGCTAAAATTAAAGAGAAGCAAAAAGATCAACTGAAAGGTTTGCTACTTCCTCATCAACTTGAACGTCTTAAGCAAGTCGCTTTGCAAACTCATATGAAGCAAGCGGGGACAGCAGGCGCGCTTGCAAGTGATCAAGTTGCAGACGCACTTGGCATTACACCTGAGCAAATTAAAAATCTCAAATCACGAAGCGAGGAAATCAACAAAAAGCTTGAAGAAGATATCGAGTCGTTAAAAAATAAAGCTCAACAGGAACTACTTGGCGAGTTAACGACCGATCAGCAAGAGAAGCTCAAAGAGTTGACTGGTGATAAATACGAACCGCAAAACAAAGACTGGGAAGAGGCTTTTAGTAAGCCTCGTATCAGGAGTCGTCGATTGAAAAAATAGACGCTCGTTCGGCACTAATCACTAAGTAAATGGCAACCTTCGAGTTGCCATTTTTTTAGAGATCCTTGATGACGGTTAAACCAAACGGGCGTTGGCGTCGTACTCAGGTTGCCAAACGGCGCGTCCAATGAAGAATGGTCCCATTTTTTGAATGAACTCCGATGTCTGGCGCGTGCGTCGCATGTGTTGAACGAGTGCGGACAGAGGAAACAACTGCTTTCCCAGGAGACCGACAATAAAATCATTGTCATCTTTGTTAAGACCGTGACCTGCCAATCGAATGTCGGTCGCATAACCCGCTTTCCCGTAGGCGTGGCCGATCCCGCCGTGTTCGGCAAGCATTTTTCGTTGATCTTCACGAGATTGGCGTTCAAATGCACCGCTGCGTCGGACAGGGTAATAGACGGCCCAGGGAGTTTCCGGGTCGCAGACCCGTTGGGCAGGACGTTTTATCAGGACATCTTCGAGGTCTGATTCATATCCAATAGCGTAAGTTCGCCCAAGCATCGTGTACTCTTCGCGGTATACCAATTCTTTTTGAGTGCGAAGCAATGGTTGGATTTCATCAACGATGTAACCAGGGTCTTCACAAAAAGCGAGAACGCCAAGCCCGGAAGCATCATGAATATCTTGATAGATGACCGCTTGGGCCGAAGCGTTTTCAAATAGCCCGGCCAGTTCTTCAATATTGCCGTTTCGGAATCCCATGAATTGCATGAAAAGCCGTCGGTTCAAAGAAACGGGTTTTCCTGCTTCCCCGCGACCTTTCTCGCTGAGGTCAATACCTCCGTCAACTTCAGGAGGTGCCGGGCGAGTGGTGGGGGATGATTCAGATTCCGTTGCAGGTGTTTCACTCATACTTTTTGACACTCCCAAAGTCGTTAAAAAAATCAGTTTTATCTAAATTAAAAGTTGCCGAGTTGGAATGATAACGGCATTGTTAAATCCGTTATCTAACAAGGTTGAACAACTTATTTGTCGGGAAAATTAGGTGTTAAACCAAGATGTTTTGCTAAAAAAGCCCACAGATCCGCATATTCTTCGATAATCTTTGCCGTTGGCTTTCCTGCGCCATGTCCGGCTTTGGTTTCAATCCTAATCAACACAGGGTTCGAACCCGCTTGAGCTGCCTGAAGGCGAGCTGCAAATTTAAAACTATGTCCAGGAACCACTCGATCATCGGTATCCGCGGTAGTGACCATTGTGGGTGGGTATTCTTCTCCGTCTAACAAGTTGTGATAGGGCGAGTAAGCAAACAGGGCATTGAACTCTTCAGCACTTGCTTCTGAGCTGCCATAGTCATCAACCCAGAATCGACCAGCGGTAAATTTATGAAATCGAAGCATATCCATCACGCCAACTGCTGGTAAACAGGCGCCATATAGGTCGGGCCGCTGAGCCATACAGGCACCAACCAGCAACCCTCCATTGCTTCCCCCTTGAATACCCAAATGATTGGCAGAGGTATAACCTTTGGCAATGAGGTATTCGGCAGCTGCAATAAAGTCATCGAATACGTTTTGTTTCTTTGTCTTGGTGCCTGCTTTGTGCCAGGCCTTTCCATATTCGCCACCACCCCGCAAATTCGGCATAGCAAATATTCCTCCCATTTCCATCCACTGCAAGCGGGGAATTGAAAAACTTGGCGTTAGCGAAATGTTAAAACCGCCATAGGCATAGAGCAGTGTAGGGTTCTTTCCATTGAGTTCGAGTCCCTTTTTATGGGCAATAAACATGGGCACCTGCGTGCCATCTTTGCTGTTGTAAAAAACCTGTTTTACTACGAAATCATCCGGATTGAAATCAACGTTTGCTTCGCGAATCAGAGTGCTGGTCCCAGATTTTAAATCGTAGCGGTATACACTAGGTGGTCGATTGAAACTGGAAAAACTATAAAAGGTTTCCTTCTGGTCGCGACGACCTCCAAAACCACTTGCTGTGCCGATCCCCGGGAGCTCGACGTTGCGAGCGTATTTTCCATCAAGTCCATATAGCTTAACCAGAGATTTAGCATCCTGAAGATACTGGACAATAAAATTATTGCCAACGATGCCTGCGGATTCCATCGAATCATCAGACTCAGGAACAATCACTTTCCAGTGGGCCGGTGCAGGGTGAAGCGCATCGATTGATAAAATACATTTTTTAGGCGCGTTAAAATCTGACTTAAAGTAGAAGTTACTTCCACCATTTCCTAAGAAGCTATATTCATTTTCAAAGTTTTCGATCAACACAGTTAACTTTGAATTTGGATCGTCGAGATTTTGATACAATACGCGATAACGATCGTCAGTCCCCTGCCAGACTGTGATAACAAGATACCTACCATCTTCACTGACCTCAGGTAAGAATCCGTATTCGGGATTTTCGGGATTCTCGTGAATGAGTTGATCTTTACTCTGTGGTTCTCCAATTCGATGATAGTAGACTTTCTGGCCAAGATTTAATCCCTGAAATTTTTCATCCGGCTTGGGCTCGTCATAGCAGCTGTAGAAAAAACCTTTCGAGTCTTTTGTCCAAGAGACACTTCCGAATTTAATCCAATTCAATTCGTCCGAAAGTTGCTTGCCGGATTCGACATCCATGACCTTCCACATACGCCAGTCAGAACCAGCTTTCTGGACTCCATAAGCTAATAGGTCGCCATCGTCGCTGAATTCCAATCCCCCCAAAGCATTGGTTCCGTCGGCAGACCACTGATTAGGGTCTATCAAAATGGTGGGTTTACCTTCGAGCGATTGAAGTTTGTAGAGCACACTTTGGTTTTGAAGTCCGTTATTCTTAAAGTAGAAATAATGCTCACCCCGCTTAAATGGTATTCCATATTTTTCGTAATCCCACAGCTTGGTTAAACGAGCTTCGATCTCGTTTCGGTAGGGTAACTGGTTGATGACGGAAAAGGTGAGTGCGTTTTGAGAGTCGACCCACTTGCGTACGCTGTCCGAATTTCGCACATCTTCTTCAAGCCAGCGGTAGGGATCAGCGACAGCGGTGCCGAAGAAATTATCGACCTGATTTACTTGTTTTGATTTTGGGTAATCCAATTTTTCCTGACCAAAAAGAGCTACACAGGGAATCAACAGAGAAACGACAGCAAAACCGGCACAAATTGTTAATTTTTTCGCACTCATATTTTTCCTAAATTAGCGACTTTATTTGAAATATGTCAAAAACATTGACTTAAATTTAAACAAACTATATATATAAATATCTCGATGTTATTATTGGTTGTGTAAAAATAGGGAAAGCATTTTTCAAAAAAGAAAAAAACTTAAACTGTTTTATAACAGGGGTTTACGTGTTTTTGTAGTCGACTGTTCTGTCAAATGTGGAAGACAAATTAGTTAGTAGAGGTAGGGAAGGGCAATTCAAGTCAGAATTATTCCCCGGTCACACAAAGATCCAGTTCCAGCAAAATCTTGTCTAAAATTAAGGAACACGTTTATGTTGATTTACGCCAACGTCCCGCAATCTTCTCAGGGTAACAAGTTGTCACAGGAAAATCCTAAACAATCCGGGCATATTACGATGAACTCGCAACCTAGGTCCACAGAAAATCAAGCTCCGGCGATTAATCAAGCCAGTCGGTATCAAAGCCTGCAACCGAATCAACCACACATCATGCCCTGGGTTTCGCTTAGCCGGTCGCAGTCAAATGAATTGACGCAGACAATAAATACTACGGCACCACAACCTGTGTGGGATCGGGCTCGGCGTGAACTTCGCTTGGGCAACAAACTGATCAAGCGTTTTAAGTGGCCAGCTGAGAACCAAGAGCGAGTCCTCGATGCATTTGAAGACAATGGTTGGCCAACCCATATTAGCGATCCATTAGAAGCCCATGACAGCATTTGTCCAAAACGTCGCTTGCATGACACGATTAAGTGCTTAAACCGAAAGCAAATCAACGGACTTATTAAGTTTCGTGGTGACGGTACAGGAAAGGGCGTTCTTTTACAGTTCGTCATCAAAGGCGAGTAGCGTTCCTTCAGTTGTTGCTGCTAAATTTTGAACACGGAGTCGAACCCGCTGAATCCAACAAACGTTAATCTGGGAAGGAAGGGTCGTCTCTTGGGGCTGGGACGAAAAAAATGGAATTTATGATTTTCAGGGCCGATCTCCGAAAGGTAGAACAGTCCTTATTTTCGAAAATTCTAAGAAGTTGGAGCGTTTGCGATGCAAGTGACACCAAAGCTCGTCGTTATGCTGGTTTTTCTAATCGGCGCATCGGCACAGAGTCGAGTGGTTGAAGCTCAACGTGGTGGTTTCCAGCCGCCGATATCATCGAGCTCACAAGTAATTCAACTAACAAATGCACAAACCCAAAAGGACAGTGGTGCTCGGGTTGCTCTTGGTCGCCAACCATCACAAGGTTCGAATCAGGTTCAGTCCGATCAAACGCAGTTTGTCATTCCGCAACCTCCAACATCGGCAGGGCCTACACGCGGAAAGGACAATCAATTATTGCAACCCATGATGGCGTCTAAACCAGCGTTGATTTTAAGTCTTGAGAATAAAATACGCGGGTTAGCAAAAGAGCGCCCCATGAAGTCATCGAATGCAGTACCGATTGAAAGAGTCAAGCAAAGACAAAGAAATACGACTACCACAGAAGTCAAGCCGAGTCCCGGTGAAACTCTGACGATCCAAAATCAGCTAGTTTCGACTGAAATTCGATCGCCAGGTACAGTCAATGTAAATCAACCAGCGCCGCTTCAGATTAAACTCAAAAACCTAAGCAGCGAAACGGTTCATAATGTAAAACTAATCGCGGTAATATCAGAACATGCCAAGTTCCTATCAGCTAACCCTACGCCTTCTAAGGTTGAGGGTCGCACGTATGAATTTATTATTCCTCGAATCGGAAATGATCAACCTCAAGAGATAACTTTGAATCTGGTGCCAACTAAAAAAGTCCCATTAAAGGTGGGCACCCAGGTCGTCCTCGAGAATATTCAACAAACTGTTGTCGGAGTTAAAGAACCAGAGTTAGAGCTTGACATTCAGGGACCAACTCAGATCACAGCGGGTAAATCGCAAAAACATTTATTGCAAATTACAAACATAGGTGATGCCATCGCGACTGGAGTTAAGATCGAGGCGAATTACCCAGCGTATCTTCGACAGACTCAAGCATTTAATCCATCGGTGATTTCGTCAATTGAACCAGGAAGGTCAGTCAAAGTGCCAATCGAGTCTCTCGCACTTGCTCCAGGCAAGGGGAAACTTGAGATTAAGGCAACTTCCAGCAACGCAAACCAGCAGAAAGCTACATTTGAGGTTGGTGTCTACGAACCGGAACTACACCTGTCGGCTGTGGGTCCAAAAATCAACTTCTTGAAGCGAGATGGAGTTTATAGAATCGACGTAGAGAACCTGGGCGAGGTCGACATTACAAATCTGAGTGTTATGGTTTCCATACCTAGAGGATTAGAAGTTACCGCAATCAATAAACCTGCTCATATCGAAGCTGATAACAGTGTGCTAACTTGGAAGTTTGATAAACTGAATTCCAATTCGATAGAACAAATCCAGCTGAAAGCAACTGCCACCCGAGAAGGCCAGCAAATTTGCAACATCCGCGTGGTCAGTGACGATACAGTTAAGAGAGAATTTAGGCTTGCTACTCAGGTCGTTACTCGAGCAGATTTGAACGTGGGCATCAAAAATCAATCAGGGCCGGTCCAAGTAGGGTCAAAAGTTGAGCTTTTGGTTGAAGTTGAAAATAACGGTAGCAAAGCTGCAAATGATGTTGCAGTAAACATAGTGTTACCAAGCTCGTTGGTAGTGGCAAAAGACACACCAAATTTCAACCAATCAAACAATTCGTTGACATTTTTCGACCCAACGATTGCTCCTGGTCAGAAAAAAGTGTTCCTGTTTAGTGCTGTGGGTGCAACACAGGGCGATCACGTTGTTCGTTCAACAATTCAAGCATCTGGTTCAGCAGAGAAATTAATTTCAGAGAAGTCGGTTTACGTTTATGACAGTGATGAGACACGAGTGAGCGAGGCTCTAAACCCAGTACTTTTGAGGTAATCAAAAGCAAGCAAGCCCCAGCTGGATTGAAAATCCAGCTGGCAATTTGCGTTTGAGGCTAACACTTATGAAATTGACATCAACGCGCGGATTCAAAACTGGTTTCTCTATCCCGCTTATCCTTAGTGAAGCGGTTGAATTGGTTTGGGCCAATTGATTTTCATTACCCTTTAAAGGAGCGTGAAATGCTAGAGGTCAGTCCAAGTATTTCAGATGCCGAATGGCGTGTTATGCATGAAATCTGGGCCAGCGAACCGGTAACCTCTAGTGAGATTGCTGTCAGAATTCAAGAAAACGCCAACTGGACCTCCGGGACGATTAAAACCCTCTTGCATCGGTTAGTGCAAAAAAATGTTCTCGAGTTTCAACGCAAGGGGAACCGCTACTTGTATCGTTCAAAATACAGTGAGACGGAGTGTGTCGATCAAGCCAGTGGCCAAATGTTACACACCGTGTTCAAAGGCCGACCAGTTCCTATGCTTGAGTATCTGGTCAAATCAGCAAGGCTTAGTGGAGTAGAGGTAGAACGGCTAAAAGATCTGCTGGCCGACCTTCAGCGAGATTTGCCGTTGGCAGATTCTTCCAGAGCACGGATCTAGTTACTTTTTGCCATCTTACCGAGAATCTCAAACAACAATTTAATTTCGGGTTGGCTAGAAATTTTTGACCGCTCGATGTAGATGCGACGAACAACATTAGGGCGCTTGATCGAAATCGTGTAACCAATTTCATTCTCACTCTCTACCTCAGCCCGCGTTAATTTGGGAACCAAATCCCATTCAGTGTTTTTAACAAACTGATTTAATATCTCCATTTCTTCCGGTTTCGCAGTCCAATCTCGCGACAGATTTCGTGATTTCGACTCATAGTGAATTGCACCGTCAGCAAGAATGGTCTGCAATTGACCATCCGATGTAACCAAGGAAATTTCATTGAAGGCCATCGCTCTCTGTGTAATACGAGTCGGCGGGCGAGTGTTTGACGGTGGTGGTAACTCAGTGGAGTCAACCTCTGTAGGTTTTCGGATAATATTTAGACTCTCGACCTTTAAAATATATCTCAGCCTTGCGGTTTGAGCTCCTCGCTGTTGCTCCATTATTAACTGGCCAGTCACATTAGCCAGAGCATTGTCGGCGCTGCGAAGCTTTCCCAACAATTGTGGACTGCTGCTAAAATCGAGCTCCCATATAATCCCATTTGCTGAGATGACGCTCTTACGATTTTCGGTGCCAACGGATTTGAATTGAGTCCTTACCCGACCCGTCATGTCGATGAGAACCGCCTCTCGTTCATTATCTTGTTGATTTGTTCGGTTCTCTTGACCGTCAGGTTTTTGTTTTGGGTCGGTTGGTTGGCTGGGCGAAAACTTAATTAGCTTTCCCCGGATTGATTTAATTCCAGATTTATCAACTACCATGATTAGGTATCCGAACCCGGCTCCGGCTTTTTCAGAAGCAGCCAATTCGTAATCCAGATCACCTTTGGAATCTCGTTCTAATAGGTTGGAAAAAATTTGGTTGGGACCCGGCGTTGTTTCCACCAAGACGAGCACCTTATTTAAGTCAACAGGGAAAAGTTCTTCATCCGGCCGCCACTGTGACCAAAGGGTTTTCCATTGTTCCTGAGAAGTTATAATGCTGGATCTTGGACTTAGCATTAACAGATTAAGATCGGCAACATTGCCGCTGAATCTTCTGATGACTGGGACACGTTCATCTGCCTCGACCGGCAAGCACCAGCTAACCAAAACGAACGCGACAAGTAACACTTGCCATAACGATAGCCTCGTTGGTCGATTTATTTTCCCGTAGTTTGAACAAATACTGCTCAATGGACTGCCTCTCACCAAATACTTGATTTTCACACTAGGCCGACTTTGCCTCGATTGTACGAGACACAGGGGGCATTACGATACTAAACACCAAAAAAGCAATTTAGTTTCATCCTAATCTTATTACTTTTTAGATTGCCCAACCCGTAATGTCCCTGTCATCTGACATCTTGCTAGAACTTTTCGGACACCGCGAGTATCGAGGAAGTCAGCAAAAAATCATTGAGCGAGTATTATCTGGCGGTCACAGTCTTATTATTATGCCAACGGGAATGGGAAAGAGTCTTTGTTATCAACTACCAGGGATTGTGTTGGCCGATCGAGTGCGGTCGGGGGGACACCTAGCTGAGCCTCCCCTCCGGTCAGTCACGGCTCCATTGACACTCGTTATTTCTCCATTGATTGCGTTGATGAAAGATCAAGTAGACGCACTGCTCCAGAAGGGAGTCGACGCTACGTTTATCAACTCTTCGTTACAGCGTTCGGAGCGTGTTTTACGATATCAAAAAATTGCATTGGGCCACTACGATTTAGTTTATGTGACACCTGAACGATTCAGAAAGTCAGAGTTTTGGGAGGTTGTCGAGAAGCGGAACATCGTGCTGCTGGCTGTCGACGAAGCGCATTGCATCAGCGAGTGGGGGCATGATTTTCGTCCAGATTACACGCGCGTGGGAGAGATTCGACATCGCTTGGGAAACCCGACAACCATTGCCTTGACGGCAACCGCGACTCCCGAGGTTCAAACAGACATTATCAAGCAGCTGAATTTGGATTCCAAATCAGTTGAGCTATTTCACGAAGGCATTGATCGGCCCAATCTAGAATTGAAGGTTGAACAGGTTTGGGATGACGACGCGAAATACGAGACGATTGTGAAAGCCCGGAAAAATACTGATGGATGTGGAATTGTCTATTTCACATTGATCCGAAAGCTAATGGAATTTAGCGACCGCCTGTGGGCAGATAAAATTCCTCACTTAATTTATCACGGAGATTTACCAAGATCACGGAGAAAATTTCTTCAGGAATCTTTTATGAGTGAACCAGGGCATCTTGTATTAGCTACCAACGCGTTTGGAATGGGAGTCGACAAAGAAGATATTAGATACGTCTTGCACGCAGATCTGCCAGGTTCGTTGGAGTCGTATTATCAGGAAATTGGCAGAGCGGGACGAGATGGAAAACCTTCGCGGTGCGTTCTCTTATATGACGAACGAGACCTTGCAACTCAGATGGAGTTTATGAACTGGAGCAATCCAGATGCAGAGTTTTACCAACGCGTTCACGATTTTTTAAAAAATGAAATGGAAAAAATAAATGCCTACGGAATTGATTGGTTAAGAGAACGAATTCACTACAAACAAAGACATGATCGCCGCCTCGAAACCGCGCTCGCCATGATGGATCGGTGGGGCGTTATTGAAGGAACGCTTCAGCCTCTTAAGGTCAAAGTAATTCATGAGCTGCCAGAACATTTGAAAGACAAATTGAGTCTCGCCGACAAACTGAAAAGAGACCAGTCCAAGTTGCTTACGATGTTGCAATACGTTAAACATCAGGGTGATCGAAAACAGTATATCCATGATTATTTTGGAATAGACTAAACGTCATTTTGAACCGATTAAAAAATACGCTTGCTATTCGCAGGACGCATCGAGGGAAAGAGTTAATGGGATTCGCAGTAAGTCCGCAGCAGCATAGTGAATTCAACGAAAATGGTTACTTAATCGTGCCGGAGCTGTTAAATGAACGAGAAACCAATTTATTGATGACCGTCGCAAAATCAGGTCAAGCTAGTTTGGACGGAGCCTATGCAAAAAAAGACGCAGCGGGTGGCGAAAGTCGCTTGGTTGTCCACAACGAACTGGATCATTCCCCTTACGCGGCAATTGTTCGAAGTGAGCGAATTGTAATGGCAATGCAGTCGTTACTAGATGATGAAGTCTATCACTATCACCATAAAATGATGTTGAAGGAACCATTAGTAGGAGGCGCGTGGGAATGGCATCAGGATTATGGTTATTGGTACGACAATGGCTGCCTCTACCCTGACATGGCGAGTTGTCTGATTGCGATCGATCGCGCGACACAGGAAAACGGTTGTCTACAGGTAGTTCGCGGATCTCACAAATTGGGCCGAATTGAACATGGGAAAACTGGAGAACAAACAGGAGCGAATCTCGAGCGTGTCGCAGCGGTGCTTCAACGTTTAGAACTTGTTTATTGCGAACTGTCGCCCGGCGATGCAATTTTTTTTCATGGCAATACGCTCCACCGGTCAGATCAAAATAAAAGTCAACATTCACGTTGGTCTTTGATTTGTTGTTACAACACGAAACACAATGATCCTTATTTTGAAAGTAAACATCCAAGTTAC
>CALKNI010000173.1 GCA_938091115.1 uncultured Pirellulaceae bacterium
TGTGAAGAAGAAACTGACTGCTGCTCAGAAAAACCAAAGAAAAAACTTGTTTTTCGCGGCTTTCGTAATTAGTGGGCTGATCGCAATTTTAGTGCTACTGGTTGTCGCAATGAAAATTGTAATTGATAATCCTTGACTAGCGTATCTCTTGCGTTTATCAAATTTGGAACGCGAGTTAATATTTTTGGTTGAATTTAAATTAAGGTAAGTGTTGATGAGATTTAGCACGCGGAAATTAACTTGGATGATTGGTTTCGTATCTCTCTTGGCGAATCACGGTTTTTGCCAAGATACGGTAAATGAGAAAAAGCCGGTTGTGTTGGAATCTAAAGCCGCGCAGGAAAGTGCTGACAAGAAGCCACTGACTGTATTGGTGGCCGAGGATAGCATCAAATTTACCGCGACGGGGAATTGGAAATCTGTTCCGCCGAGAAGCCGAATGTTAGACGCTGAATTGAAGATCCCAAAAGTAGAAGGTGATGAAGTAGATGGTCGGTTGACGATCATGGGGGCTGGCGGCTCAATTGAGGCAAACATTGTTCGCTGGCAAGGTCAGTTTACCCAGCCCGATGGTGGTGATACGGCTGACAAGACAAAGCAGAAAGAGATGAAAATTGATGGGCAAATAGTCAATTTCGTAGACATCACTGGTACGTTTATGGATGCCGTTGGTGGTCCGTTTAGCGGTAAACCGAAAGTAGAACGTAAAAACTACCGGATGCTCGCGGCGATTATTCAAACCGAAGCCAATGGGAATTACTTCGTCAAGTTTTACGGGCCAAAGGCAACGATTGACAAAAATGAGAAGTATTTCAAGAAGATGTTAGCGAGCCTGAAAGTTTCAGACTGATCTTCCAGGCAGGATGTCGATCCGGTTTGCTGTTGCATTGCGATTGTAAAGTAGTACTCCTCGGGTGGCCCCGGCGGTTTCGAGCGAAAGAGTTAGGTTAGGGCCCTGTGTTTTTGAATGGCTTGCTCTGTTTTTTCGATGTCGTCGGGAATTGGCGCTGAAATTGACATATCGCGTCCGTCAACTGGATGCTTGAATTTTATATTGCGAGCATGCAGTGCCTGCCTCTCTAGCAGCGTCATTTGGTCCTCGCTATTGCGTGTCAAGTCATTCAATTGTAATTTGGCACGTCCGCTATAAAGGCGATCACAAAGCACCGAACAGCCAATGTGTGCCATGTGTACCCGAATCTGGTGGGTTCTGCCAGTTTTAGGTTTGACTCTTACGCTGGCAAATCCTTGGTATCTTTCGATTACTTCGAAGAATGAGCTTGCCGATCGGCTTGTCGAATGTCCGATTCGAATAGCTTTTTTTTCCCTTTGGTAGGGGTGTGCCCCGATTGGTTTATCGATGATGTCACGATCATGGTTAGGAGCCGGAGAAACGATAGCAAAGTACTCTTTTTCAACGACACGTTTTTCAAATTGGCTTGCCAGGTTAATGTGAGCTGTATCTGACTTGGCAACTAAAATGACACCACTGGTATCGCGGTCCAGTCGATGGACAATGCCTGGGCGAGTTGCTCCGCCAATCGTGCTGAGTTGTTGGAAATGAAATGCGAGTGCGGCGGTGAGCGTGCCAGACCAGTGCCCCTTTGCAGGATGTACCACCATTGACGGTGGCTTGTTAATTGCGACCAAGTGGTCATCTTCGTAGAGAATGTTCAGTGGGATGTCCTCTGGGATGGTACATTCCGGTTCAGATTGTGGAGGAAGAAACTCAACTTTTTGTTCACGCTTAATTCGAGTTGAAGATTTTGCTTGCTGACCATCCACGCGGACGTTTTTAGCAGCAATCGCTCGTTGCAATTTAACGCGACTGAATTTTGGATAGTGGCGGACTAAGAAAGCGTCCAACCTCTCAAGATGTTCCTCCTCAGAGACCATTAGTGTTTGCCAGGTGACTTTTTGCTCACCTATTTGCGGCTCTCGAGTAACGCTTTTTGGATCAGATTCGTTATTGATTTTTATGTTCCTAAGTCAGATTGCTCAAACCGCATCATACCAATTATTGCGATAATCTCAGCCCCCAAGAGTAACAGCTAAGACTTTCAAGGCGGTCGGTAAGCAACTTAATGGTATCTTTTAGACAGCCAAATCCGAGCCGTAGAAAATATGACTTTTGTGAATTTCAAGAAAATTGGAGTTTTATTTGCAATCTGCCTATCATAGGAACATGCACCATTGGCATTCGATTTGACACGATTAAGTTTGGTTGATTTCTTAGATGAAAGTTGGACAACTTTTCTTTATTCTGTCTTGGCTCATCTCGATGGTCAGCATTATTTGCCGCCAACAGAATTAATATGGAATGAGTATGAAATTTATTGAAATGACCGGTGAAACATTAGATGAGATCATCAATGATGGAGAATTGCATTCTCAAGACTTGTCGGCGGCAGGTGTTCTGGTCTCATCGATTGTCCGCATCAATCAGCAGGGAGATATAGAAGTCCGTTGCCCAAGTAAATGGAGAGTTATCGGTGGTTTACTTGGCGACTTCGAGGAACGCATCAAAAAAACAACTGGTCTCGACTGGGCTTAATCACTCGTTAAAAACCCAGGACTGACCGCTTCAATTTCCAGCAACTCGTCAATCCAAATGCGGATATCATTCTCATATTCGGATGCGAGATCGTCTTTGACCAGCTGCCGGTGGAAAGCCGCCGCACCAATTTCGACTAAGTCAGCAGCTTCCGCGGATTGAAAACGTTTCTCTGGGTCGGGATCAATCAGCCCCTGGCAAAATGACATTAGCAATTCGTTGGTCGATACTTCAGTAGGTAAGATGTCGTGCAGGCGATTTGGAAGAGTCTCCTTTGCTTCGATCAGCTTGGCAAAATCATTAATACCGCCAAATACTGGTTTACCTGCAAGAAGTTCTATGGTGACGTAACCGAGACTGGCCAAGTCACTGCGCGGTGTGTTACCAGTACCCTTTAAGACTTCGAGTGCGGCGTAAGAAGGCGTGCAAGCTCGCCGTTGCGGTGGATCGGCGATGTCGAAGGCTGAGCCGATATCGATAATTTTTGCATGCCCACTCCTTTTGAGCATTATGTTTCCCGGTTTTACATCGCCATGAACGATTCCGTGTCGGTGCATCGCGGCGAGTGCTTCGAGACAATCGCGAACGATCGCGATCGCGACACCGGCTTTGAAACGTGGTTGCTCAGGCCCGACGGTAACTAATACCTCATTGATATATTCCCATCGCTTTTCACTGAATCGTTCTTTGACTGTTCCAAACATTTTGGGCGTCAGTAGCCGTCGGAGATCGAAGCCTTCTACCCATTCCATGACCATAATTCGAATTCTGTCACGGTCGAGGAAATTTTCGACGACCAGCAGATTTTCGTGTTGGATACGAGCAACCTTAGCTGCCACTCGTCCCATACGTGACATGTCAGAATCGTAATGGTTGGGTGATGAATAGCGTTCAGGAGAGAAGATTTTAAGGGCGACTGGAAGTGTAAATCCGTCCGAGCCGCGTCTTTCCGTCAGATAAACGACACCCTGACCACCCGATCCTAATTTTGTCAAAAGCCGCAGGTGGGTTGTCCAGCTGTGTCGTTTTTCACGTAGAATTTCTGTGTAAAGACCGTAAAGCTCGGAGCACCGATCGATTTCGAAATCTCCCTCCTGCGTTACCGTGGGGGAAAAGTCTTCTTCCGAAGTAATGTTTAGATTTTCTTCGTCAAAATCCAATGGATAGTTCCTCGGT
>CALKNI010000174.1 GCA_938091115.1 uncultured Pirellulaceae bacterium
GGCGTTCATATTTTTGACACGCCTTATGCTGCGTTAAAATTAACCGCACCTAAGTGGGCAAAAACCACCTGCAGAAAACCCACTGGAATTGGTCACCCTGAAAGGAATATTGTCGAATATGAGTTCCCTGGAACAGAATTCACAACTGACTCCATGACTTGGAAGTGGTATGACGGCGGTTACGCGCCTCCCAAAGAACTCGAGTTACCTCAAGGACTAAAACTACCTGGCCAGGGGTCGCTATTCCTCGGAGAAAACGGGCAGATGCTGCTACCGCACGTTGGCGAAGCTCAACTATTTCCTGAAAAGCAATTCAAGGACTACCAACGGCCGGACATTGGAAACAACAATCACTACCACCAATGGGTCGATGCCTGTCTTGGAAACGGCAAGACCAGTGCCGACTTTGGTTATGCAGGACCACTTACTGAGGCGCTACTGTTGGGCGTTGTTGCGAATCGATTCCCCGGAAAATTACTTAATTGGGATGCCGAAAATCTGAAGGTCACCAACCTTGATGAAGCAAACAAATTAATTAAGCGCAACTACCGCAAAGGTTTTGAAATTTCCGGACTTTGATGATCAAGCCATGAATTTCCAACTGGAGCGCAAAGATGCAAATCTTGCAAGCTCAAACACGCGATCACCCTAAAACTAAAAATAATATTATGACTCTGCGTCTATCCTTCCCTAGCCGTATTCTCGCGTTCGCAATTACGCTAACAATGTTTCTGGGCCAAACTTGCGGACAAGATCTTCATTGGTCCACCGATGGGCAACAGGGTTGGTTCCAACAACCGGACGATGCGGGAATCATACAATTTCACTTTATCGATTTAAAAAACAGATCATCGCAGATCGTGATGGACCAACCCTGGTTTGAGCAACAGAACGGGAAGAAACCGGTTACTGATATATATTCCACAGGACAATCAGGCATTTTCTTAATTCAGTCGAGGCGCACTCTCTATCGAATCGACTGTCAGAATAAAACCAGTTCATTGCTTGACCCGGCATTAATTCGAAAGTTTCGACCGCGGTTGTTTCTCCCACCCAAATCCGGTCCGCGCGGCAAATCGACCTATATCACAATGGACAATCAGACGGACTACAAAGTCGAAACTTTTTGGGTGTCTGAAGCCGGCAAAGAACGTGCATACGAAGTTCTGGCACCGGGTCAGCAAATTAAACAACAGACCTATGTTGGGCATGTGTGGTATCTAAAAAGAAATGGAAAACCAATCGGGTGTTTTACCGTCAGGCCCGACGACTATGTCGTTTTCGACAAAGCCTTTCTGGATAACATCCAATTCGCGTCTCTTCCCCGTGATCAAAAATCTCGCCAACCAGCAACTGCGTTTTCACGGCGAGACCCTCGGTCACCTAATCGAAAATGGGAGATTCAGGTTCGAAACCATAATCTTTGGATTGAATCCAAGGGAGATGATCCATCAAAGTCTCAATTAACTCAGGATGGGACAGAAAACAACACGTACCGTAGCATCGGTGCGGGCACCCGTTGGCTGCAATCTTCCACGCGAAACCCTGACCAATGTGACGTGCATTGGTCACCTGATTCCAGTCGGTTTGTTGCGTACCAAACTCCCGTCGTACCGGAAAATCGTGTTCACTACATTGAATCGAAACCCAAGAGTCAACTTCAACCGCTGCTAAGATCCTACCGATACCCTAAACCGGGAGATACTCTGCTTTCGCCACGGCTGAAGCTGTTTTCAATCGATTCCAAAATGGAAATTCCAGTTTCAAACGAACTCTTCGACAATCCTTTCTGGACTCGCTTTCTCGGCTGGTCTCAATCCGGAGATCGATTCTGGATTCTCTACAATGCCCGAGGTCACCAAAAATTGAGATTGCTGGAGATCGATGCCAAAGACGGTTCGGTCAAGACGCTGATCGAAGAATCAAGCCAAACTTTTATCCACTACTCAGACTCGGGAAAATCGACCTTTCGAGATTTACCGAATAACGAAATCCTTTGGGCCAGCGAGCGCAGCGGCTGGAATCACCTTTACCGATTTGACCGCAATCAGGGAACGTTAATCAACGCCATCACCTCAGGTGATTGGAACGTCAAAAGAATTCATAAAGTTGACATGGAACAAAAGTCAATATGGTTTTACGCAGTCGGAATCTACCCTGACCAGGATCCTTATCACGAGCATTTTTGTCGTGTAAATTTCGACGGCACTGATTTAACTAAATTGACTACCGGCGACGGCACTCACCAGATCCAGTTTAGGCCTGATCAAGAAACGTTTGTCGACACCTATTCCCGAGTCGATATGGCGCCCGTTAGAGAATTACGAGACAGCAAAACTGGCAAACTAATCGCACAATTAGGTCGACAAAATACAGAACAACAATTCGGAAAAAGAAAGCTCACCGAACGGTTTGTTGCCAAGGGGCGGGATGGTAAAACAGACATATGGGGAATCATCCACTGGCCAATTAATTTTGATCCGTCAAGAAAATACCCCGTTGTAGAGAACATTTATGCGGGGCCACATGATCACCATGTCCCGAAGTCATTTCGAATTGGCTATGGCCACCGTCATCGGATCGCGGATGCCGGGATGATTGTCGTTCAGATTGATGGAATGGGAACCGCCTGGAGATCCAAACAATTTCACGATGTTTGTTTTAAGAATCTTCGCGATGCTGGATTCCCTGATCGAATCGCATGGTTGAAATCAGCGGCAAAAAAATTCCCTCAAATGGATTTGTCGCGAGTTGGGATTTATGGAGGTTCCGCTGGCGGCCAAAATGCGATGGCAGCTTTACTGTGGCATAATGACTTCTACAAAGTCGCAGTTGCCGATTGCGGGTGTCACGACAATCGGATGGATAAAATCTGGTGGAATGAGCAATGGATGGGTTGGCCCGTCGATGACAGCTATCAAAAAAATTCAAACATGGAGAACGCTCACCTTCTCGAGGGTAAACTCATGCTGACCCTTGGGGAACTCGACCAAAATGTTGATCCGGCCAGTACCACACAGGTGGTTGGCAAATTAATCGAACATGACAAAGATTTTGAGTTTGTATTGATTCCTGGTCGAGGCCATGGTGCGGGCGAATCACCTTGGGCCGCAAAAAAAAGACTGCGGTTCTTCAAGCAGCATCTCGGAGTGGAGTAACGTTTCATTCCCCCAAATAACCCGGCTACTTATCGGATTCGGCAGGTTTAACGCTGGATGAGTCTTGAACATCATCAAATGATTCCACAGATTGATACAATTTCGCCAACTTAAGCAAGACCGGCTCAATCGACTGATAGTAAGTTGCCTCGCCTAGTGCGGCTTTTTTCTGACGCAATAATTCCAATTCTCGTTCTAGTTGTTCACGAATTTCTCGCTGCTTGATGGTTAGATTCGCTTCGGTACCTCGGCGAATCAAGAACACTTGGTTCGAAACGAAACCATCTGGCTCATTCGCTTTAGATTTTTTTACCGCCCGAGTTCCCTGAAACCAATCCGACGGTGTACCCTTGCCATCACCGTTATCATCAATCATCGCCAGCTCCGTGGCCAAGCGAGTCTCTTGTAAATAAAACTCCTGTGTCTGCGAAGAAGCTGCCACAACGGCCTCCAATAATGATGTTTGCAGATCTTTATCAAGATCATACGCGGGATCATCGATTGCCGTCGACAAGTATTTCCCAAACCTTGCAAAGTTTCGCTGGGCACCCGACTTTGTCGCTGTGATAACCACACGATTCGGGTGCTTGATTTTTCCAACAAACCCACCACTTGATGACGCACAGTTCACAACGATCGTTCGCGCTTTAATGTCAATCAGCCATTGGTGCAATTGCACCGCAGTAAGATCTGGTCCCCGCAGATTAAATTTGGAAACCTTGCCGTCGTCGGTTCCATGGCCAATTAAAACCACCCATAACTCTGAGGTCATATCTCCTAGATTTGCAAGCTCGTGCTCTAATCGTTGAAGATCATTTTGCCCCGCTGGATTGCCCTCGGACCCTATACATACGAACTCAGGCCCCGATGCGCCAGCCGAAGTAATCGCTGACTTCCAGTTAGTGGCCCAAGTTTCAAACTGTTGTTGGTAATCGTCACTACCGCCAGCCCCAACCACGACAATTACTTTTTGTTCCTGGCTACTGAGTTCCCCGCAACAGAAGCACAAGCTTACCGCCAAACACAGTTTCCCAGCCGTCGGGCCAAGTACCTTTCGATACGTTAGCGCAGGTAGCCATGGTCTCATCATGGTGATCAATTCTCTCTTTTGATTTGGTAATCTCACGCCAACCCCTTCCAACGTCGCAGCCCCCATTCTCCGATCAGCAATCCGATCGCTAATGAGAACACAGTCCAGCGATGCCACCAGGGATTCGAGACGGTCTCCATGACCGGAACTTCGCGGTACTCCAACCCAGAAACAAACTGGTCTAACGAATCAAGATCAATTACCCGTCCGCCCGTTTGATCAGCAATCTCTTTCATCAACTGGGGGTTGGGTTCAAGTGATTGAAATTCTTCACTGTCTGGTTCAGACACCCACCCAGACTCACGCGTTTCAATTTCGCTACCATCCGGTGCCTTCACAGCTATTGAGGCCCGGTAGACGCCGGTCTCCCCCGATACAAAATTTGCGACATACACACCCGGAACGGAATCTATTGGCTCTCCTGCTAGTTCAACTGCCTTACCGTCAGGAGTTTGCACTTGAATGACTACCGTCGCATTATCAAATGGCTTGTAGGCTTCATCATTAACCGAAACCTTGATTTCCGAAGATCGATTCGCATCATTGAGCCGATTTACCTCGACTTCTACGCGTCGGGGGACATCGGCGATTGCCCATCGCAGTGTCTGTCGCCAAGCCTTAAGTAGGTCTTCATTATCCTCTTCACTCTTTAGTTGCCAGCGCCAAAGGTCTCCAATCAGCAAAGCCCCGGAACGCCCGCGACCGTAGGACTGAACCACGAGTGCTGGGTGTTTCTTCTCCATATCCGAGGTTACCGTCGCTAGAACAGTTGCCCCCGGCTTGATGGAATTTGCGAGATTCACTGTCTTAAATTTTGGCATCTCCGACAACCGAATCCGCTCCTTTTCTTCAGTTGATTCGATCCTAACCCAAGGCTGCAACCAACCCTCTCGTGTTAAATCGAGTTCGTATTTCTTATCTGACGGAGGCGTAAGGCGGTCCAGATAAACCGGCAACATCTCGCCAATTTGAGTCTTGGCATAATCACCGCCGACGAATGATTCTTGCCCACCCAACATCAACAAGCCTCCTCCACGCAAACTGACAAATTGCTGAAGCAACGACTTTTGATCCTCCGTAAAAAAACTTGCCTCCAAGTCATCAATGACAATGGCGTCATATTCAAATAGCGTTTCCGCATCTTTTGGGAATCCACCTCGCAGCTCCTCTTTATCCCTTGTTCCCAGACGAATGAACACTGCCTCGTCATGTTGCTCGGTCGTGTCATCATCCTGAGAGTCGAACCCACGAAACAATGAATTCGATTGCTGACCGTCGCGCCCCCGAAAAGTGAATTTAGCCTCTCGTTTAGCAATTCTTACTAAGGCGACGAGATCTAGCTCGTCATCCCCCTCCAGTGAGCGTCGCAGAAATTTAAGCTCCCAGTTTGGACGTCCTGTCACGTAAAGCAAACGAAAAGGCCCTCGGCCACGATCCACCAGCACTAATCGCTCGTTATTCACCATGGTTGCTTCAGCCTGCAAGTCAACGACCGAAGCATCGCTTGCCGCATAAGCCTTCACCTTGAAAACATTGATGCCGCGACGCTCAGGCTTTGTTTGGAATCGAACGACAAACGGCTTGCCATCCTCGACGTCCGCAACCTCTTTTTTGGAAATTTCCTCTCCAGCTTCATCGATTAAAGCAACTACAATTTTCTCACCCTCGTAACCACTGGCCATCAATTCAGCCGTAATTGTCACGGGAGCCGATTCAAAATTGGTTTGAGTGCTGCTAATTCTTGTAATGCCAAGATCCTTTGCCGGAAGCTTATCACCCAGTAAAACTGGAAAGACTGGCGGCATAGAACTCCAAGGCATGGCACTGAACGCTTCTTTATTCCAGTCGGTAGCATTTCCGTCGGTCATCAAAATTATTCCAGCCGCGGGGCGTCCTGCAAATCGATTTGCAGCCAAACTTAAATTGGCAAGGATATCGCTACCTCGTTGATCGGCACGAAATTCCTCAAAATTGGAAACTGGCCTCAGCCGCCGGTCAAATTGATATTTTCGAACATCAAAATCTTCAGCTAACTGATTCAACCAACTAGCCTCATCATTAAGCGTCTGGAATAGCTCCGTCTCTCGCGTCGTGCTGCCGCCTCGGTCTTTTATCTGCAGGCTTTGACTATCATCTGCCATGACCACCATCAAGTTCGCTCCCTTTTCTGGGCGAGCATAGCGATACATGGGCTCTAGTAAACAAACCGCCAGTAACAACACAGCTAAAATCTTCATCAGCGCCATCAGCAATTTCGAACCTGCTGCGGCGCGCGCGTTGAAATAAGACCAGATGACAATTCCAGCGGTGAACGCCAGCAAAATACTAACTGCCACCCCCCAGTCGGACGCTCCCCACGCATTCGGGATCCAAGAACTATTCATCAATTCCCATCCCCTAGTTGCTCATAATATTTGCGAACTGCATCTTGATATTGAGCTGGAACCGGGTCGCGATCGACAGGAACCATCGTCTCATCTGAACTGCGACGAAGAATCTCCTCCACCACTCGATCCTGCAATTCAGCGAGCGGTTGGGCAACTTTCATCTTGATCAAGTCCCAATTAGGTTCCTCTGAATGTCGGTTTAATTCCTTTCGAATTTCACGTGCTTGTTCACGAATTCGGGACGCCTCTGCTCTCAACTCAGGGTCATCTACCATTTCTTCAACATCTCTTAATCGATCTGACCAGTCACGAAAATCGTCTCCGGTCAGAGGCCGCACGATCCTCTGATCTCCACCCGCATAGCTGCCTTGCGGTAAATTTCCTGCCTGCGCAGATTCTTCATTTGCCCCAAGATTTCTCATTAAATCTCGCTCCTGAGGCTCCCCGTTTTCTCCTCGTCCACCACTCCCATCCGATGATTCCTGCTGCTCCTGTCTAGAAGCAGATTCCGAGGCTTCGCTTTCATTGGGATTCTGAGGTCGCTCTTCCGGTGGCGTTTGTTCGGATTCCCCGCGTCCCTGACCAGGCTCTTGCCCCATTGCTTGAGCTTCATCACGATCCTGAGGCGGCTCGCCCAGCCTCGCCTCGGATTCTTCCCGTCCCTCTACCGGAGCCGGGGATTCGGAATTTTCCGATCGCGCCTCCGAGGCAAGCTCTTGCGACCCTTGTCTAATTTCATTTTGCAAATCTCGATTAAGCCCCTCCAATGTGCCTCGAGCTGCTTTGAGTGCCTCAGTTTCATCTCCAAGCACACTCTCAGCTGCGTTCTCGATTCCCTCCCGCATTTCTTGAATTCCTTCGCGAGCGCGCTGTTCCTCGCTGACAGCATCCTCTTTCCAGCCCCGATTAAATGACTCTCGCGCTGATTCGAGTGCTTTGTCAGGTCGGCTAGTTTCCGAATCGCGATACGTTTCGTATAGCTCCTCAGCGAGCAGGGGTTCAAAGGGTTCGGCTTCCTCGATGGTTTCTCGCATTCGATTCCTTAACTCCTCAACAGCCTGCTCCTGTTCGGCCAATTGACGATCCAAATCGGGTTGCTCCGTCTCCGTTTCTCGTAACGATCTTGCATCCTGTTGGGTTTCGGGAAGATCAGACGCTGCCATCTGCTCCGCAATATCCTCCTGCTTTCGCTCAATCTCTTGAGCTTTCTGCCGCAGCTCCCGCATCTGTTCCGTAAACTGCCCGGACGATTGGCTCTGAAGTTCATCGCGAAGCTCTTCGAGCTCTCTTTGAGCCCGGGTTCCCTCCGCTGCAGCTCTAGATACTTCATTGTCTTCCAACGCTTCAGCAGCTTGTTGTAAATTATCACGCACTCCTTCCAGCTGCTCAGCCTCCTCCGCCATTCGCTGTTGATTTTCCTCACTCTGCATTCGGTCGAGTAATTCCTCCGCATCGCGAAGCATCTGCTCTTGCTGTTCTCTAAGCGATTTAAGCCTCCGCTCAACTTCGTCTTTTTCTTCCTGCGAGTTGACCTCCTCCAAGGCGGATTGCAGTTCTTTAATTCGCTCATTCAGATCCTCTTGCCGGCGGGACAACTCGCGCAACCGACTCAGTACCTGTCGATCTTCCTGTTGCTGCTGACTCTGCTCAGTTTGCTCCTGTGCTGTCTTTTCGTTTTCGTACCGATTCTCATCTTCTTTAAGATTCAATTGGTCCAACTGATCCTGTTGACGATTATTTTGTTGCTGGGGTTGCCCTGGTTGCTGCGGCTGTTGTTGCTGTTCTGTAATTTCAAATTCCCGAGCACGTAATTTAAGCAAACCTTGATAAGCCGCTTGCTCACTCGATAATGCTGACTTAAGCGAATCCAAATCACTTTTCTCCTTCGCACGGTCGAGCTTTACAATAGCTTCGTTCATAAAGTTTCGCGCCGGCTCAATCAATGAGAGTGACTCCTCGTCCTCTAATTCACCCGCCAATTGCGCGAGACCTTCAATTGCAGTCGCCTGTGATTGTGACAAGAGTTCGGCATCAGCAGCAAACGTCTCTGAAAGCCCTCGTTTGCGCGACACTCGACTGGTTTCCCGACGAATGATCTTCCAGGTTGCATTGATGATTTCTTTCTGAAGTTCGGCAAGTTCTTGAGCCTGTTCAGCATTTTGCCCGCCTTCTTGTTGTTGCTGCTGTTGCTGCTGTTCGCTTGCGGTTGGAGCCTGCCCCTGTCGAAAGATTTCTTCGAAATGCCGAACTTCCGCAAAAAACATATCGCTGGCAACTTGTCGAGGCTCACCATCCGAACCGATATCTTCTGCCCAAAAGTAATACGATACCAAATCGTCTGGCTGCACACCCAACGACTCAAGATTAAGAAGATACTCAACTTTCTTCCGTTTATTTCCTGCGGCAACTTGCTCTAGCTCAACCTCTTGCGGGGCTCGCCCGGGAATCTCAAAATTAACACCAAATGATTCGATCCCAAAATCATCCCATGCACTTGCGCTCAATTGAACTTCTTCAATAGGAGACGCATCGATATCTCGCGCGGGTGTCAACAATTTCAAATCGGGTGGAAGATTCTCGAGGACATTCAGAACGAATTTAGGAGGAGTCCGATTATCGCGTTGGTCGACATCCGTCAATTCTAATTCGTACTTACTGGACTCCGCGAGTTCGAGCGTCAGCAGTAATTTTTTCGGATCTTCCGCATCTAGAACTAAGTCAATTGGCTCTCCGCCGTCCTTGGGAAACAGAAGGGCGCTGGACACCGGCTTATTAAGGTAAAACTCTAACTGTGCCGTGGTTCCTTCGACGGCAGTCAGTCTTCGGAAATCCTGCACGACTTTATCCTCAGCCCCCGTATACGAAGGGTACTGCAACTTAGCATCCGCCCGAATCAATCGAGGGTAATCAAAAACGGTAACCTCATAGGCATCGGTCGCTTGATCACCGTACTTAACCCGATAGGACAGCGGGTTCAGCACCGTTGGAATCCTTGCTCCGAACACCGGATCATCGAGACTCTTTGACATCGGGACACTCACCTCTTCGCCCGCCTCATTTTTGTAAATGAGATCTGCTTTGGTCGGAATTGATTCCCGAAATCGAGCCAACACAAGTAAACTTGAACCTCGCTCCACTTCAGCATTTCCTGGCTCAACTGCAATGGTTAACGCCCCTGATTCAATTGCCAAATCTGAGAATGCGATGACCGTATCACCCTCATGCGGAATAGAAAACCAAACCAAACCGATCATTGCAATCAGCCACCCGAACAAACTGAAGAACCCAACGACGGGCGCCATGATTAGTTGCCAGGCTGGAACCAGTGACGTCCAGCTATTTTCATAACTATGGGTCACGGCCTTTCTCATGACCGACTGTTGGAGGAAACTAAGACTCTTGCCATCCTCAGCCTTTTGCTCGACCGCGGTCAGCAAGCTGGAATCCAACTCAGGAAATTCACTTTCAATTCGTTTCACAGTTTTAAGCGAAGAATCGGACTTAAAGATGCCGACACCAATGCCGATCACAGATGCGACAAATGTAGCGATTAAAAAAGGGAAACCTATTCCCGAAACATCAAGTTCCCCAGTGCGATTCAGATAAATCATCACCAACGCAACTATCAGAGACAGGCTCCAAATCAAAGCCAGAGTCCATGCGATTCGAAGGAATCGAATTCTCCGAGTGACGGGCACAATACGCTTGTAAATCACATGATCCATTAAACCAAATCTCCACCAGTTCCAACTGCCACCGTTTCGCCATTGGACAATTTCGACTTTGACGAAGTCCTTGCGGCAAGCCATGTCTCAAACATCAATAATAAAATAGCCGCGACAATTAACCACTTCCATATTTTTTGGCGATCCTCAATATCTCGGTCCAACATCGAACGCATTTGCGCTCGCTCGGATGCTGCCGTTTCCTGCTCGCCCACATTAACGGAAAACATCTCTATCTGTTCGAGTGGAATCGCCGTCGTCGCGCTTTCAGATCGATTCACGTTTACGGCAAATAACACTTCCTTTTTTTCTAAGCCATCTGCGTTGGCATCCGGAACCCCGCCAACCGAGCCTTCATCGATGGTAACTAATCGGTAGATTCCGGGTTGATCGGTTTGCGAGAAACTACGCGTTTGGGCAGTGATCGTTTCTCTTGAACCGTCCGGTTTGACAATTTGACGACTCTTCTGGCCAATTTCCAAATCAGGAATAAGGATCGTCTCCCCAACCGTGTAAGACTTATCCAACACTGGCAGATCGGCTGCAATTTCCACCAAGCCATTGATCAACGGAACAAACTTCGTCGACAAGGCCAACTGGCTTTGGCGTGGATTCCAACCACTTGCCATCACATAAACGCATCCACGCCCAGAACCATTTAATTTCCAGATCGCCGGATCATCATTTTCAAATCGAGCGAGCACAACGGCTTTCGGCTCGAGAATTTCAACTGACTGATGATTCCAAAATCGAATATTAGTGAAGTCGTTGTAACGAGGGTTGGCAAACAACTGAAATAACCTACTGGAGAAATCAATCTCCGCCAGCATTTGATAATCATTCTTGGAACGCCGCGGCTTACCAGCTCCTGATTTCAAGCGACCGCCAATCCAATCCTGCGCGAAATTGACAGTTTCGGCATCCGACAGGACCACAAGCAGTGTCCCTCCTTTTTCCAAATAGTCATTAAGTTCATCTCGACGAACTTCTTCAACTGGTGATGTCAACACTGTCAACGCTGCCGCCCCAATGGCAGAACCTCCCAGTGAATCCCCAGCTTTCAACTGCCGAGTGACCACCTTACGGGACAGAGTCTCGACTAGGCTACGCCGCAAGTAATAATGCAATCCTTCGGGATTGTCCGGTGTATCGGAACCGAGATAATCCACTCTCAGCATTTGTTGTTCGACAGGCGCTACGAAATACTGGTTATCAAAAACCTCTAAATCGCCTGAAAGCTCGAAAACCTGATTATTCAGATTTTGCTCTGGAGCGATTTGCATCACTCGGCTCGTTCCAGCGGGAACAAAAAATGGCAACGACTCAGAAACGATTCCATTTTTCCAGTTTACGAAAAATTGATCTACAACCGATTCCTCGGAATTCCGGACTCTAATTCGAAGGCCAGAGTCAGACTCATCAGCTGTCGCCGATAACAATTGAAGCGTCGCATTAGTGAGGTCATCAGCAACAACCGAATAAAACTCAGCAAAGACCGTCGCGGGCCATTGGTAAGCCTGCAGCGAATCTAGCTTTGATCCTTTCTGCAAATCGCTTACCACTACCATTTGGAGTTTCGCGACCGTTGCTTGCCCCCCTTCGACTCGTTGGGAATCTCGCCAAACATCGAGGCTATCGGCGACAGTGACCATCGCATTTCCGAGGTCAGATCGTTGCCAGCCAGGATCCAATGTTTTAAATCCGCTTCGGATAGAGTCGGCACGAGTGCTCAGGCTATCATTGAGTTGATCGTTAAAACCAACGATCGTCCGGACATTCTCGTCAAAAGCAATCAGCGATACGTCGTCACCTTCCTCCAAACCCTCTAATACTTTCTCAACTTGACGTTCAGCTTGATCCCAAAGCCCAGACCGTCGCATACTGGCGCTTGTATCGACCAAGATCGCAATACGGCGGTTCGCAACTTCATACTCAGTGAGGGAATTTTCACCACGGAAAAAAGGCCGCATAAATGCAATTGCAATTAAGCCGATCGCAAACGCACGCAGCAGGAGCAAAAACAAATTCTCCAGCCGACTTCGACGGGTCAGCGAAGGAGGCGAGGGTTTCAAGAATATTAGCGAACTAAACTCCGTCTGCCCCTTCGGCGTCTGCCGGATAAGGTGAAGTAAAAAAGGAAAGGCGATTGCCAGTGCTCCAAGTCCAAACAACCAGGCGAGTGCGCTCATTGAGCCCCCCTGACCTGCGTTGCCCGTTTTACGGATCTACCGCTAGACGCCCGTGATTGAATCAACTCCAGCAAAGCAGTTTCAATCGGTTGATCCGTTGAAATTGTGAAAAAATCAACTCCGATTTGATCACAAATCTCTTTTATCGCAGTTTCGTGCTCCAAAAATCCTTTCCGATACTCTGCCACAGCAGATTGCGGATCGACATATATTTCTCGGCCTGTCTCCAAATCCCGAAATAAACTCGCTTTATCGAATTCAAACTCGATTTCGGTTGGATCAAGGGTTCTCAAAATGACCACCTCATGCCCGCGAGTCCGAAGGTAATTTAGATTTTTCACAAAGCTCTCCACAGGAGCAAGTAAATCGGAAATCAGAACAACAAGCCCCCGCTTCGAAACCGTTTGCGCAATCTGCTCAAGAGGCGCCGACAAATCAGTTGATTTTCCAGAGGTCGAATTTTCGAGCGTTAACATCAATCGCCGCAAGTGTCCCGCGCGAAATCGGGGAGGGATCATATCTACGATTTGATCACCAAAAGTCACCAATCCAACTGCATCTCTCTGGCGATTCAGAAACCAGGCCAGCGATGCCGCCATCGTTTTAGCGTATTCCAATTTGGAATAATCTCCCGAACCAAATCCCATCGAATGGCTCATGTCAACCAAAAGATAGCAACGTAGATTCGTCTCATCTTCAAATCGCTTAATGTAGTAACGATCCTGCTTGGCGTACAATTTCCAATCGAGATAGCGAAGATCATCTCCGATGGTATACTGACGGTAATCTGTAAATTCTACGGAGAAGCCATGATAGGGACTACGATGCAGTCCCGACATAAAGCCTTCCACAACAATCTTTGCCCGCAATTCAAGATTCTTAATTTGCATGATTGCAGTGGGGGACACCGCTGATGTTGATTCGTGAGTGGTTGAAAGATCGGCCAAACATGCCTCTGCAAGCTAAAAATTAAAGTCGTGCTACAAAACTGCCTAAAAACGACCGCTGAAATTATTGATTTCCCAATTTTGGCGCGGGCACATGAGCTAACAATTGATCAATGATCTTCTCAACCGTCACCCCTTCTGCTTCGGCGCGGTAACTTGGCAAAACCCGGTGCCGCAATACTGGATGCGCCAATGACTTAACGTCATCAAGATTTACGTGAGACCGCCCACAAAAGAGGGCACGTGCCTTCGCACCGAGAATCAAATTCTGAGCCGCCCTCAAACCCGCCCCCCAGTTCACGTATTGATTTACAAAATCAGGTGCGCCTGACCGGCCCGGTCGGCTTGCATCGGCAAGCTGAACTGCAAAACGGACTAAGTCCTCTGCAACTGGGACATTTTTAACCGTCCCGTGAAAACGCCTGACGTCCTCAGCTGAAAAAAGCTTGTCAATCGTTTGCTTAAATTCAGACGTGGTCTGTTGTACTACTTTGACTTCCTCGTCCTGGCTTAAATAATCAATTTTCACATTGAACATAAACCGATCGAGCTGTGCCTCGGGAAGGGGATAGGTCCCCTCCATTTCAATCGGGTTTTGTGTTGCCAAGACAAAAAACGGTTCTTCGAGCTTATAGCTGACACCTGCCGCAGTTACCTGATGCTCTTGCATCGCCTCAAGAAGTGCTGCCTGAGTCTTTGGTGGCGTTCGATTTATTTCATCTGCAAGAACAACATTTGCGAAAATTGGCCCCTTCACAAATTGCATCGACCTCGTGCCGCCGGCAGCCTCCTGAAGAATCTCAGTTCCCGTAATGTCAGCTGGCATCAAGTCGGGGGTGAACTGGATCCGACGAAAATTTAAATCAAAGACCTCTGCAATACTTCTGACCAGTAAAGTCTTCGCCAATCCCGGGGCGCCTGTAATCAGGCAGTTCCCCCCCGCAAATAAACTGATTAGCAATTGCTCAATTACCACCTCTTGCCCAATAATCAATTTTGACAATTGATCATATATTTTTTGCCGACCATCTCTGATCTGCTGTACGGCGTACTGTTCTTCTTCGTAGGTATTGAGGGTCACTTCGTCAGCTCCAGTTACTTAATTTGATTTTCATCGATTGCAAATCAATGAGTCATTGCATAGGTCACAATATTAATTCCGAGAGGGTAGGCGTAAGGCTCGGAATAAGTTTCAAAATAGCCTCGATCAACTCCCTCTCGCTCCCAGCCATCACCAAGGTCAGTGTTGTGACAAATGAAGGCCATCATCCGTCCATCGTCGTCAAAGATACCTCGATAATTAGCCGATTCTGCATCCGCCCGTTCCGTTTTTCGACCGTACATAAAATGCTGAATGCTAGGAATTTGAGGCTTCTTATCGAGATCATAAACGATATGGAAAATCTCATGATCGAGAGGAATGTCTTCGGGTTCGCGATCAGGAAAAACACGCTTCATTTCCCGATAAAAATTCGCCCACTCATCTTCGCCCCAAAAGTCATCCACCATCAGAAAACCACCCTTGTTTAGGTAACGACGAAGCGCAAACACTTCATCCTCACTAAACACTAAATGGCCAGGTTCGATGATATAAATAAACGGATAGTCAAATAGCGATTCGTCGGTAAGCCGCAAGATAACTCCCTCGGGAGCAACCTCCAGAGAGGTCAGTTCCTTCAAACGATAAGACAGATTCAAATCCGCGTCGGGAAAATCTGTCCGCCATTTTCCACGACTTCCACCCCGCCCGCCACGCCATCCATAATTCCCGTAATGGGAATCGTATTGAATCCGGGCGAACGTAAACACATCGTGCTTGAATTCGATACTCTCCTCCCACATTGGAACGCCATTGCGATGAGTCTCATCCACACCACGCCGACCACCAAACTGCCGTTGGTAATCCTGCGCTACGACCCAACCGACAAGCAACAATCCAAACAAGAGCAGATAAAACCTTTTGCCCAAAACCGCATTCATGGCGACTCCTTTACCGGCTCTGCCGAATCCGCCTCATTGGTTTCCGGAACCAAATTAACTGGCGGGGAATCTTCACCTTGAGCATCGACAATTTTTAGCAATAAATCATAGGCAGCCCGGTAGCGGGGAGCGCGTTCTAAAGACCGCACGATCTCATCCTTAGCCTCTGCCAATCGCTGCTGACGAAACAATGCCGAAGCCAGTCGGTAGTGAACATCCGCGGCATCCAGCGGATCCATCCGCGTTAGCGCAGTCAAAGATTCCACCGTCGCCTTATCGTCTTGCGTCTGCTCAGCGGCAACTGCAAGAAATCGATAGGGTGCTGGCAGTAAAGGATTCAAGGCAAGCATCTTACGGGCTGTCGATTTCACTTTCCCCCACTCAGCGTCAACTGAATATATTTCAAGCAATCTCGTGAACAACTCAACACTGTCGGCTTCCATTGTCGCATACTTTTCGAGCATTTTTAATTCTTCAGCAGGTTCATCTAATTTTCGATGGCACTGGGCAAGAAGGGGGTACGTCGATTTCATCTCGGGACAAATTTCTAAAATCTGCCATAACGCATCTCTGGCCGGTTCCCAACGCTCCTCTTTAATCGCCTGCCTAGCCTCTTGATTTAACCCGGCAAGATTATTCGGGTGTTCTTGATTCCATTGCCTCCAATCAGCAGCGGTTGCCCCGGCATTGGATTTCACTTCATCCCAATTCGCTGTCGGCGCGAATGCTTCAGCTCTTTGCAAAGCGAACTTGGAAAACGATTCGTCGATAAATTCAATCGGGGCGCAATGGCGCCGCAACGCATCGTTAATCGGCGTACCAATGGCCAGTTCCTGAAGCACGTTCTTCAATCCGTCCAAACCAAATTCCTGAACCAAGTACTCCACAACCAACGATGATTCATAATAAGCAAACTGCAAATGCACAGGGGAAGGTGGTCGCAAAAACGCACCGCTTAACTCGCTCACTGGTGTCAAACTTTTTGAAAGCACCATTTCGCGGAATACCGGCACCATCGTCTCTCCCCATGCCGGGTCAGCAAGCTTCTCTTCGTACACAGAAATTCCCTCGCTAAGCCAGCGAGGCATCTTATTCTTTGTTTTTTGAAGCGTGACTACGTGACAGAACTCGTGCCATAAAACTGACTCCCAACTCGTCAAATTGACGCCCTGAGCGGCTGGGCTATTCATTGTGATAACACGACCGAAACAGACACCTAAAAAGCCCGCCCCACCCGGCAATCCAAATGTACGAATCGCAAAATCCTGCTGGCGCGGGAAGATCTCTATAAAGACCGGCGTTTCCAAATCTGAACCATACTTGGAACACAAATTCGCCTTCGCGCGAACCAGTAATTCCAGCACTCGTTCACCATAAATCTCAGCTTCGTCGGCTCCCATCCGAACAATGAATCCATCTCGTTCGAGGGTTTTAAACTTAGCGATCTCATCCCGCAACGTTACAAGGTTATAGGCAACGACACTGTATTGATCTTCATCAAAAACCTCATCCGCCAATTTCCAGCCCTCTAACTCTTGCCCCAACCGTAAAAGGTCATGGGCTAGTTGAATCTTGGCAGGTAGATAATTCTCGTCATAAACTAACGAGCGTCTCTGATACGTTTCCCCTTCGGCAAATCGATATTTCTCTGACAACTCTCGACCAATCAAATGGTCTACTTCAGGATTGCCTCGCCAACTGGATAACGCCCGCTCTCGAAACTCGCCTTCCTGCTGGGGCAAATTTTGCAAATGAGCAATCACCGCGCGGTAAGCCCAGGCTCTGGGAAGCTTGGAATTTACTTTCTGAATTTTCTCGAGTGTTTCTATCGCTTTACCGTATTCCTCCGAACTGATTTGTTGATCAGCAAGCAAGAGCAAAATCTCAACGTTGGACGGGTTGATTGCAAGAACGCGGTTTACCATCTCATTGACTTTTTCGGAATCGCTCGGCAGAAACGATTTCGCGAGTCCAACCATTGCCTCGGCATCCGCAGGAAGCAAGCGAAGCACCTCCGAATAATTCTCCGCGGCTAACGCGTAATCCTGTTTCGAGAACGCCAAATCCGCAATCGCCCGAAACACCTCTGGATTACTCGGGTACCTCTTTCGGACAGGATAATAAAATAGGTCTAACACCTCTTTTGCATCAGCGTTCCGACCAAGAAAATATCTGCCAAGGGTAATTTGATTGGCAGGGTCTTTATATCGCCACGAATTTCTCGAAGCGAGCGTTTCTATTTCGGATAACAATTTAATTGAACCGTCATCGTCTCCATTAAATCGCCGCACTTCGCTGCCAAGCCGCCGCAGCCCAATGCTGTTTTTAAATCGAATCAACGAAGCGTCCAAACTCTCCCCCGCTGCCTTATAATCACCAATGTTCAATTGGCATTGGA
The DNA here is from genome assembly GCA_938091115.1 of uncultured Pirellulaceae bacterium. Classification (GTDB taxonomy): domain Bacteria; phylum Planctomycetota; class Planctomycetia; order Pirellulales; family Pirellulaceae; genus Mariniblastus. The sequence continues at coordinate 17,875 of CALKNI010000174.1, forward strand.
TGATGCGGATCGCCCATTTCTCCTCAACACTATAACGCCCTAGGCTCGCGTCAATTGCCTGGGCAAGCTCAATGACTTCAGAATACTGCCCTTCGTTGTAGAGACGCTCAGCCTGCTCGGATTCCGATTCCACCGGGGTCGCCGAGAGTGAATCAACGATACTCTGGCCCGTGGAGACAGCTGGCGTGGTAGTGAATAGTCCGCAAGCGATCCAAGAAATGCCCAACCAAATGTAGAATTCACGAGTAATCGTAAGGGCAGGGCAGGTAATTGGTTCAGCCTCGGCAATATTTGGGCATCTTAAACGAGGAAGGCAAGATCGGCTATCGACATTGTATTAAATACGACTGGAAGTGCAAAGTTGCGGACAAAGTCACATTTGTTCCAAATTAACAGCAACCTGCATTTGCTGAAACTAAGTCGCCGAGGTTGATCTTACCACGCGCATCCACTATTTTTTCGTTTACGGATGGGCCAGGCTGCAGAGCAAAGAGTGCTCCGCAAGCAAAAGGGCAATACAAAAACCGCCACTTAACGGGGCAATTATCAATTTTGCTCCTGACGGGAACAGCAACGGATGTGGGGCACTTCACAAGGCGACCGGACACTCACTGGAGCAGAAGCTGCCTTAGTACGCAAATCCGTTGGCCACCTTCGAGATATGATCACCGCTGGCCTTGATCTCGACGAATCTTATCGATCTGAAGTGGACGTTTTCGACCGTCTTCAACCGACGCAACAACTTTCCATTCTCCATGAGGTCGCCCACGGATTGCTCGACCCCCAGACTCCAATTTTGGAACTCACAGCCGTACGCGAGGGGACGGTTCATGCGATTTATCGTGAAATGTTTAGCCTTGTCGAATTCGAAATCGATCTCGCCCAGCATCGTGAAATTGATTTTCACGAATTTCCAGAGGGAGCCGAACCAGTGTTTCCCCCTTTGGAAAACCTAGCCCATCAAATTCGATCGACCATCGTCTCCGCTTGGCACGAACTCAATCAGCCATCATCAGAATGGAGTCCGGCCGGCTTAATTCCAGAAGAGCAAAATCCACAGATTGTTCCTGAGATTGGCTCAACCGATCTTGAACTGTGGTCGTCAACCATTGAGTTTCTTGCCAACCAAGTGCTGTGGGATCGTGACTTCGAAATGGAACCTTTTTTCGCCGATCTTGATCCTGCCAAAGTCGCCGACATTAAGTTGTATATGGGTATCCAAGAGAACTACTTTTCTTCTCCGGCACCCGACGCCAACTCAGCCGACTATCAGCGGCTTGACCAGGAACTCTTGGCACTTACCCAAGACCTCAAAGTCTAACTTAAAATTAAGTTAGACTTGGAACAGCACCACCGCACGAAGCGAAATTCAATTTGCATCACCTTCGCTTACCTGCGGCACAATCGGCTGATCATCATCCGCTCCACCAGCTTGCTGCACTTGCGATAGTTTTAGCGGACTAGCCAGTGTCAATCTCCAAAAATTTTCAATTTCGTCATGAGCTTTAGCCAGCAAAGAGCCAACTGGATAGACCCCCTGATCGTCAGCTTGTCCCGCCGCTTGCCCCGTCATCAACTCAATGGCATCATAAATATTGTCGACTGCGAATACGTGAAACTTGCCCTCCCGGCAAGCTTTTACCACGCGTTCACTGAGCATTAAGTCGCCAGCATTCGACTTCGGCACGATGACGCCCTGACTCCCGTTGAGGCCAAAATAGTCACAAGCATCAAAAAAGCCTTCGACTTTTTCATTAACCCCACCGATTGCCTCGAGATGACCGTGCTGGTCGATTGCACCCGTCATCGCCATCGACTGCTTAATGGGAATCCCGGTTAATGCACTAAGCAAACAGACAATTTCAGCTCCTGAAGCAGAGTCGCCATCAATCCCGCCGTAACTTTGCTCGAAAGCCAAAGACGCACTAAATGCCATTGGATGTTCCGTCCTTAACAAGTGCCTCAGCAGCCCACCTAGAATGTGAAAGCCCTTAGTGTGAATGGCACCGGACATCTGGGCGCGGCCTTCAATGTTAATCAAACCAGCACTTCCAGGACCAATCGTAGCCGTGATTCGGGCGGGAAAACCGTAGGTCAAAGGACCGGAATGCATCACTGCCAAACCGTTAATTTGCCCAACCACATCACCATCGGTCTGCACCATCAAAGTCTGACTTTCAACCATTTCACGAAATTTGCGTGACGGCAAACTGGCTCGATCCCGCGTCCGCTGAACCGCTTGCAACACGTGGCTCTCGGTCACGACTTCCCCATCAGAAAGAAAGGATGCTTCTCTGGCAATATCGGCGATCCGGCCAAACCGCGCGGATAAACGATTATTTCTCGCCACGATTCTCGCACCATGCTCAGCCAATGCCGCTACTGCAGATCGATGAAACGGTGGCAAGCCCTCAGACCGGCTTACACCAGCGACAACACTCGCATATTGACGAACTGCCTCGTCACTTCGCGGCAACTCACTATCGAAATCAGCAAGTACCTTAAATAGTTCCCGGAAATCTGGGTCTGCATGATCGAGCTGATAATACGTTTTTGCATCTCCGATCAAGATGACTCGCACCCGAATTTCAATTGGTTCTGGTTGAGTAATTACCGTCTGCCGCATCCACCCCGCTTCGGGCGGCACAATTTCCAAACGGCCAGTTCGCAAGGTCCTCATTAATGCGCGCCAGGCTCCCGGTTCAGATACAACATCGTTAACATCCAAAACAAGATAGCCCTGATCTGCTTGCAACAAAGCGCCCGCCCGGACTCCGCGATAGTCCGAAACCGCCATCCCACCCGGCCCGATGTCCGATTCGACAGTTCCCAATAAATTAATCAAACTGGGGGTGTTTTCTTCGATGACCGGACGCGTTTCGTCAGGATCATGGCAAAGAACAACATTGACACCGTATAATTCCTTGAAATTCGGACCGTCCTCATTAGTGGAATGAAGATGATTCTCAATAACATCGCCAACAACTTCGTCGAGAAACGCTTTTACCGCCGCGTCCTGATACTTTTCCTGAAGAGGAACCGTGTAATTCTGTAACAGATCCGTTGCATATTCTTCCGTCAAATTAATGACTTTTTGAGATGCCAAGCGAATGATCGAATTCACCTCGCGGCTGGTCTCAACAAGTCTCTTCTGATAGCCGGGAAGAACATCTTCGAATTGCTTCAATTGCGCTTCGCTGGCTTCGTTCTTGGCAACCTTTGCCCGCAGCGCTTCATGAGGCACCGGTTCACCGTCGACAACCGGCATAATCATGGTCTGGGTAGCGGGGCCCTGCTGAACAGAAACCAACGCCATGCCATTGCTTTCAATCTCTTTTTCCAGCGGCTCAGTCACCGATTTAATAGACGCCTGAACCTCGTCTTGAATTACTTGGCGGCGGGAGGCATGTGGCTCCGCTTCGATCGCTTTTGGCAAACCTTCTTCGACAAACTCTGCTAGCTTTTCCATCGACTTTCGAAATGCCCCTGCCTGTCCGGGTGGTAACGTAATCAATCGAGGACGTTCTAACCTTCGAAAATTGTGGACGTAGCAAAAATCCCGTTTCTTCGGAGTGGCGGGGGCAAAATTAGCCAGCATCTGCCGGACCATTGTAATTCGGCCGGTTCCTCTGGCACCTCGAACGTAAACATTCTGACCATGAGCAAGACATTGAATGCCAAATTTCAATGCTTCAAACGCTGTAGGCTGACCTACGACACCTTGAACTGGATCAATTTCAGCGGTCGTTTCAAATGGCAAAATATCTAAATTACATTTCCAGCGGAGTAATTCTGACGGAACTTCTTTTTCTAAAGCGGACATGTGATTGAGTATTTAATAGAAGATAGAAATGACTTGATTAGAAATTTATTCTAAGTCCCAATGCGGCTTTACGACACCTAGGAATACACACAATACCGGTTCGCCCCAAGAGAAAATGGCCCCCCAGATTCCCCACAGTTAACAGCTATTTCGCCCTAAGGTCGTTTCCGCAGCAAAACGGTTTTTTCTCGACCTTATTTGCTAGCAGACCCAAATAGTCTGGGTGGTTTAACCCGACAATTATCGCAAAAAATCAGCAGATCGAGGGTCGTTCCGAAACCACCGATAAATAATTAGAGGTAGTTCCCATGTGCTTAGATTTAGGTAAATATGCTTTCTTTCAAACCTCCCTGCCAGTTTAGGTACGGGATATTGATAGGCTGCTTAGCTCTTGCAAGTGTCGCTTGCGAATGGCACCTTTTTGCGCAGACAAACAAATCTGCGAACGCAAACTCGCGGGGCTCGAATTTAAGTGCTGTTGAGAAGCGAATGCGGGAGGAGTTACTTCGCAGCAAACGCTACTACTCACTGAAAAATGTTGAGAGCACCCAAAACACACAGCGGCGATCGTCTGCCGTAGTTGAGCAACGCATCCGGCAAGAATTGCGAAAAGGACAAGGAAATCGAGAACAAATTAGTCGACCGCTGATGCAAAGGGATGAGATTCTCACGACACCCTCCCAGCCGCGAATAGATACATCGGCAACCGAGCAGCTTGCTTCTGCCGACAAGGCAGCCAGCTCAGATAAATCTTTCACACACCTCAGTCCTAAATTAATTGCCCCTGCGAAAACCGAAAAAAAACCACAGACAACTTCCCAAGCAATCGATTTCACCAGCGAAATTCTTGCCGATGATCCGGCCATTCCTTTGACGCTTACCCCCTCCATTCAAGCAACAGACGGAATCCAAGATCTAGATTCGTTTGTCAATTTTGCCTTAGCAAACCATCCAGCTCTGGCTGTCTCCAAAGCAAAAATACAAGCAACCCAACACGAAGCATTACAAGCCGGACTCGCTCCCAACCCTCAACTCGGTCTCTACATTGACGAATTAGGCAATGAAAATGACCCCGGTTTGTGGGGAGCCTACATCCAACGGAATTTAATTCGCGGCAACAAGCGAGCAATTGCCCGAAAAGTCAAGAACCGGGAAATCACCGTTCGCGAGATCAAAAATGACGCCCTCGCACTGAGCATCAGGACCGAAGTCAAACGGGCTTTCTATCGAGTCTTAATCGCACAGGAAAAACTTAATCTGGCAACGCAGCTATACGAGGCTCAACAGCAAGCGGTCAGCCAATCTCGTCAACTTTTCGAGTCGGGCGAGACTCCCAAAACGGATCTATTCCAAACAGATCTCCAAGCCCAACGCGCAAAAGTTATGGTAGGTGAAGCTCGCGTCATACACAAAAACAGTTGGCGCCAACTAGCAGCATCTATCGGTTCACCCAACCTCAAGCAACGGCCTGTCTTAGGATCTTTTGAGCCGATCGCTCAACCACTTTCATTCGATTTTTGGCAACAGCAAATTCTAGAGACCAGTCCGGATTTGTTAGCCGCAAAAGCTGAAGTCGAGCGAGTGAGGACTACGATCGAACAGGAAATCGCTCAGTCGATTCCAAATTATCAAACCCAGATCTCACTAGGCCGCGACTCGAACTCTAACCACTTTTTTACAGGCATCCAACTTCAAGTACCTTTGCAAATCTGCGATCGAAATCAAGGCAATATTGCCGCAGCTAAATCGAATTTAGTGGCCGCACAAAACAGAGTCCAGCAAATCAAGCTTCGATTGACGAAACAACTGGCGATCGAATTTCAGAAATATGAACTGTCACTTGTGAAGATTGATCTCTATCAATCTGAGCTACTCCCCAATGCAGAGAAAACACTGGACTTGTTAAAACGAGGATATCCGGACGAAGTCAGTTTTTTGAAACTTGTTTCAGCTCAGCAAACGCTGATCGATTTAACAATTGATTATCTAAATTCAATTGAAGAACTTTGGAAGACACGTTTGAGAATTGAAGGCTTGCTTCAAGACAACAGTCTTAATTCCTAAAAATCCCCAAAAAATCGCTGAACGTTTCTTAAACGGCAATTGCACTTTTACATTCATGATTAACCAAAGTTAAATTGAATCCTCAACAAGCCTCAGTTCCGCGTTATAATTAGAATCTTGTACTTCAGCAACCGAAACTCAACTAAGAAACAATCGCATCCGGCTTAGGCAATTTTTCACAGAATCTCACGATGAATCCGCAACGAACCAACATCCTGCCAACACTCGCGTTGTGCACCATCCTGCTCGGGGTTGGATGTGCCACTGGATTTTTGCTGCGCCCCATTATCCTTCCCTCCAACGCGCCGGATTCCGAGGATTTAGTCGCCGAAAAAAACCCGACCCATGGCAGCACTTCGATTCTGGAAATTCTTGAATCCACCATGGAAAACATGGATCTTATGACCGGCAAGTTTGAAGTTCGCGACTACGCTCAAAAGATCCGGATACCGGCAAAAATTGTTGAACGAACCCCTCAAAATCGGCGACGAGTCACTTCTCCAATGGGGGGTCACGTGACGAAAGTACTCATTGCTGAAGGACAGGCGATTAAGCCGGGCGACAAGTTATTTAAGTTTCGCATCACTGATGAATCCTTAGCCAAAGCTCAAATTGACCTCTTGGAGCTTTTAAAACAACTCGACGTCGGCCAGCAAAAAATCGATCGGCTGAAACCACTCGTCGAGTCCGGAGTCGTCGCTCGAAAACGCGTACTCGATTTGGAATTCGACCAGAGTACCCTCGATCAGCAATTGGATACAAACAAACAGGAACTCGTCCAACTTGGAATGGATCCGGAAGGCATTAAAAACCTGATTGAGCAAAAACAATTAATGCAGACCATCGACATTTTTGCACCCGATCTCCCGGAGGGTTCCAGCCACCCAACTAAATCTGACGATCAGGAATATTACACGGTGGAATCTATTCAGGCGTTGGAAGGTACCAACCAAGTTTTTGGATCGAGTCTTTGCGAATTGACATACCATGATAATTTACTGATTGAAGGGCTTGCTTACGAATCAGACATCGGCAAAATCTCGAAAGCGAATGAAGCGGGCTGGAAATTCACAGCCCAGTTTGGCGAGGGAGAAACCATGGAATTCCGCGACGATTTAAAACTCTTTAAAATTGAAAATCACGTCGACAGCCAATCGCAAACTTATCCAATTTTTGTCGAAATCAAGAATGAAATTGTCAGCAAAACAACTGACGACAACCATCGCGACTACGTCAACTGGAAATTTAAACCTGGACAACGAGCTCACCTTGAATTCCCAATTGAAAACTGGAAAAACCAAGTTGTGGTTCCTCTCGGCGCCATAGCCCGTGAAGGACCGGAAACATTTGTATTTTTAAAAATTAGCCACACCCACGAAGGCCCAGACGGAACAACCCATGAATTCCAGAAAGTTCCCGTCAAAGTCCTACACACTGACCAGTACTATGCGGTACTTGAACGGAGTATTCAGCTCGATCCACTCGAGAACTACGCTCTTGACCAAGCCTACAAGTTAAACCTAGCCCTCAAACAGGCAGCTGGTGGAGGTGCTCACGCCGGACACGACCACCCGCATTAACAGCGACTAAACGCCACCAACCAGTCCTCATTGTCTGCTTAGCAATTCCGATAATTTATCCGATGGAAGCTATTTTAAAATCTTGCAAGCCAGTTTGCACCGCGGATTTGATTTGCCGCAACAGAAACGACTAATTTTTTGCTAAATGCCATCATCCAACTTGCGCTGCGTCGGCGGGCCCTTGTTTTGTGCCTTGCCATGGCTGCCATGATCACTGGATCAATGGCCATTGAAAAGCTTCCGGTCGATGTTCTTCCCGACCTGACACGCCCGCGGGTAACCATCATCACGGAATGTCCAGGCATGGCGCCCGAGGAAGTGGAACGCCAAGTTACCATTCCACTGGAATCATCCGTCAGTGGAGCTTCCGGCATTATTGCCGTCCGCAGCAAATCAGATATTGGATTGTCCGTAATCAATGTTGAATTTGACTGGGGAACCGACATTTATCGGTCTCGCCAGATTGTCTCCGAAAGACTCTCACTGGCCGAATTCGAGCTTCCACGTGGCGTTCAACCACGACTCGGACCACTCTCGTCCTTGCTTGGACAAATTATGTTGATCGGCATGTGGAGCGACACCAATTCCACTGAGCCGATGGAAATTCGCACCCTTGCGGACTGGATCGTAAAAAAACGACTTCAACAGATTGATGGTATCTCCGAAGTGATCACGATGGGTGGAGGTCGAAAACAGTACCATGTTTTAGTCGAACTCCACGAATTGCATAAATATGAAGTCACGCTCGCTGACATTCAAACAGCACTTGAATCGAGTAACCTCAACGTCAACGGGGGTTACGTCGATCGGAATTCACAGGAGTTTTTGGTACGCGGAATTGGAAGAGTTGACTCTGTTGAGCAACTAAAACAGATCGTCGTCCGGGCGGATAGCAAACGGGCTGTATTGCTGGAAAACGTAACGCAAATTCGCCCCGCGGCTCAACCCAAACGTGGGGATTCTACCATCAATGGAAAACCGGGAGTCGTCTTAACGATCCTGAAACAGCCACTAACGGATACCCGCAAGCTGTCCGAAGACGTGGTCGCCGCCCTCGATGAACTACGTCCCGGCCTTCCGCAGGACATAAAACTTGAGGTCACCTATCAACAACGCGAGTTTATCGACCACAGTGTCTGGAACGTTGTTGATGCACTTAGAGACGGCTCGATTCTCGTTGTGCTGATTCTATTTCTCTTTCTTTTCAATGCCCGAACCACAATCATCACTTTGACGGCCATTCCTATTTCGATCGTCATCACCGCTCTGGTTTTTCGCTATTTTAATTTATCGATCAACGTCATGACCCTTGGCGGGATCGCAATTGCACTTGGCGAACTAGTGGATGACGCGATCGTGGATGTCGAAAACATCTACCGACGACTGCGTGAAAATTCAAGATTAGAAATCCCTCGTCCCAAACTAAAAGTTGTTTTCGAAGCCAGTCTCGAAGTTCGCAATGCAATCATCATTAGCACACTGTTGGTAATCCTCGTTTTCGCACCACTGTTTGCTCTAAGTGGAATCTCCGGCCGGATGTTTATCCCTCTGGGGATCTCTT
>CALKNI010000175.1 GCA_938091115.1 uncultured Pirellulaceae bacterium
GGAGATAATCTAAAGCAAAGAGTCAGGATCCTTGAATTGCTTCAAGATGAAGACGACAAAGAATTTCTACTCGTCGACGCATCCCTAAGTGACCTTAATGCGAGAGTCGATGCAAACGAAGCACGTTGCGAGAGAACCTCAAAGCGACTAGTTGAAACCAATAAACGAGCGGACAAGATGAGCCAGCGGATTAGTGAAAATCGAGCGGGAGCACGAATGATCCGAGCGTCCATCGAACGTCTAAAGGCTGACCTCCGTGCCAATGGAATAAAGTTATCAGACTAATAACAACCCGTCATCTGGATGTTATGCTTTTGTGAAATTATGGTTTGGCGAGGATTTGATTCGATGAAAACAACAACGATTGGTATCTTGTTCACCCTGTTAAGTCTAATCACCCTCTTCGCCAAACCATTTTTCGTTAGCGAACCTGTGCCAACCATGCTCCCCGATGTTGGCGCCAAGATAAAACTGGTTGTATGCAGCGCCACCAGTGCTCGAAAGTCTTCCCTTCGAAACAGTGAACTTGTTAACAACATCGTTAACGGACTAGACGAAGATGTTCATGTCATGCTACTCGTCAACGACCGTGCGGCATTTAAACAATCGTCAAATAACGGGCGTGTTACCTTCGTTGAAATCCCGACTGAAAGCGACATAACTATTTGGCCCCAAGATCCCTTTGTCGTCGTCAATGACAAAGAAAATACGAAACTAATTACCCCAAGCCTGTTTCAACGCAAAGACGATCGCTTAATGGCCGCCCATTTATCGACAATTCTCGGAGTTGAAGTCGTTCAATCTGAACTCCTTTTCGAAGGAGGCAATATTGTCTGCGGTGAGTCAGAAGTATTCATTGGCTTTGATACGCTCTTCATCAACTCACAGGTTTTTGAAACTTCAATCAAAGAAATGGAAAAGCGATTTTCCAAGCTCTTGGGGCGACCGGTCGTCACGATCGGGAATCAAACCCAGGACATCGGCCACATCGATCTAATCGTCACTCCCCTTTCCAACCATCGAGTCGCCGTTGCCGACAGCCAGTTAGGCGCAGAAATTGCGAATCGAACTCTGGCCCAGTCTCCCGATCGCATTACTCGTTTTGAACGTAATTGCGAACGAGGATTCTTTGGCAATGCGTCAATCAATGCGCTAATTGACCTGGACGGAAATGCAATCGACTGCCCCAAGGTCGTTGGACAAACGCAGACCGCAATTACCGACAGTCAAGCACTTGCCGATTCTCTTGATAAAATTGCGACTCAACTGTCTCAAAGAGGCTACGAAGTCGTCCGAATACCAGCCTTGATCCCGAACCAAACACCCGAAACCGACGAGCAATCTAGTCCGGCATTTCCATTTATGTCGTACAACAATGTTTTGACCGAAACCGTTGCGAATCTTTCGATCGTTTATTTGCCTCAATACGGAATTGCTGAACTCGATTCAGCTGCAATTCAATGCTGGGAAACAAATGGGTTTGAAGTTCGTCCCATCGAAGGATTTCAAACCAGTGCGATGCACGGGGGCGCACTTCGTTGTTGCACGAAAGTCTTGCTCCGCGAATAAAAAACTAAGATGCCATGCGAACCGGCCCCCCCAATAAAATTTGCTCGTAGAAATCTACTTGCTTCTGAGATTGAGCATTTTTTTCAAACTCTTGCTCCATCATCATTCTTCCGCGACCACCCATTTCACTCCGTTCGTCGACGTGCGTGACTAGCCAGCCGATTTGTTTCGATAGATCTGACGAATTTCCTACCTCAGCCAACAATCCGGTTTCACCCGGTCGAACGTATTCTGGAATTCCTCCAGCATTAAAGCCAACCACGGGTGTCCCACAAGCCAAGGATTCCAGCCCAACTTGCGGTTGGTTATCTTCCAATGAAGGTACAACCACCATGTCAGCAGCGGAATAGATAAGTGATTGTCTCTCCAGCGAATCCACGTAACCCATTTGATGAATGTGTGGCAAATCATCCAATACATCCAAGGCGCCAGAGCCAAACATCAAACATTCAACGGCCGACTTATCATCCAACTGCATCAAAGCTGCCAACAAGTGCTGCACCCCTTTTCTTTGGCAGTTGATGTCCTCAGCGCCGAAGGCGATCAACGTCTTTTCACCCATAACCCCTAACTCAAGACGGGCTTGCTGTTTGGACACTGGTTGAAATAAATCAAGATCCAGTCCGTAGTGAAGCGTGTCGAAGGTCGTGCCCTCGGGCCAAATTCCGCTCTGCTTTGCCAAATCACCAAGCCACTGACTAGGGGTAATCACATGAATTGTTTTTCTTTTGAGCGCCCGACGTTTTGAGCGGAAACTAAATTCTGAAACGTCGCCGGCGTGTTCGTTGAGAATCTGAGGACAGGCCCCACAACCACCGACAAATCGCTCGCAACCGCCTGAATAATGACATCCACCCGTGAATGCGTTCATATCATGCAACGTCCAAACCAAGGGAACGCTGTCGGGAATTGACATGAAAAAAGAGGGGTAATCTGCAAAAAACGACATCCAATGCAGATGGACCACGTCAGCATTGATGGCAGCCCAGTCGAGAGACGTCGGCTCCGGCAAATCAGCCATCGAAAAAGTCTCCAATCCGTCTTGGCGACCGGCGATGTGCCCGTCGTACAGCCGGTGTATGATTTTTTCACGCCGGCGCCTTAGCCGTTTATCGATCGTTCCCCAAACACCGGAACGAGGTTTCCTAAATTCGACACTACGAAAACTATCGTCCAGCTGAACTCGCTTATCATTGAGACGGTAATAAAAATTGCTTTCAACATTCCGCTGAAGCAATTGCTCGTGTAACCGCTTTGCTGCAGTCGCCGCGCCACCATAGGGAAAAGTGTTGAATTGCGCAATTTTCAAAGTCGTTTTGTTTTCTTTAAAAGAAACCGTTGTCCCAGATCCGGCTTAGCTACGCGGCTCGACCATTGGGTTGGTAAAACATCTTGGGGTTCTCAGATTCGAATTTTTGCTTTGCCAAAAACATATTTTCAAGCATTGCCCGACGCCCCTTGCGAACGAATTGAACCCGCAATTTCCGCTTGGCCGTCTCGAGTTTATTTAACATCGAATGCCACATCCGTTGCTCCAATTCCTGAGCCGTCAGCGGCTTTAGGCATTGATCGATAAAGGCATCTTTTTCCTGCATAAACCCATGTAGCAATACCTTGCTCGAATCTGCAACATCCCGACGCACTCTACTCAAAGTCGAGAATGAAATCTGTCGAGTAAACCGAGCTCGGTTTAGCTGTTTGGCATACTGATAAACGGCCATATCAAAAACACCTTGACGAGCCTCATCAGGCATTTGAGTTGCGAAATCCATCGAATAACATGCTCCACCGTTGATATGCGGATGCAAAATTAGTTTCCGCTTTTTCAAAAGTCGGTGTTTGTAGACTTCCGGCACGAAACAACCCATCATTACCGGAACTTCTTCTCCCGAATACCATTCCTCCGACAAACGGTCGAGCCAATCCGGTTTTACTGGAGCCATGTCCGACTCGAGCCATAAACTAAACCCATCATTTCCTTTATAATTTTCGCTGATGTACTCCATACAATCCCAGAACATCGCACCCGGACCTTCGGGATAACCAAATATCTGAGTCGGACAGGCAAACGCAACGGTTGTTCCCAACTCGGAAAACGCAGCAACAAGCTCATCACTGGTTTCGGTCCGGGGACTCGAAGCAAGCAAGAAGTCACACGACACGTTCGGGGTCGGAAACGACTTCATTCGCTCAGCGATTGCAAGGTATCGGTCCACTTCTTCCTGACAAAAGTACGGAAGAATTACAATGTGCTTCTTTTTTTTCTGCATAAAACTGGCAACTACCGAGGGGATGAATCTTTCGAAGCTATGTTTTATTTTATCTTTCGGAAAACAGTCAATTCCAATCGCATGGCTCCCGCTAGCAGTTTTGATTGGGCCGACAAAATTCGACGGTAGTCTCTCTCCATTTCAATCGATTCTGAACCGTTTGCAATTGACTCCAATTTGCCGCTCGAATTAAATTCGTATTAGCTGAGTGAGCAAACCGTAGGGAGCAAGAGGCTCTGAAAAAACGCCGAAGGGATCGCCGTGTCTAACTTTTACATAATCGACCACTCACTGCGAACGCAGGGAGGCCATCATTTCGATTATGTTCACTGTCTCGCAAAAGTATCTGAGGAAAATGGTTTTAATACTCAGATTGGCACTCACCTCGACTTCGCAAAATTCCACCCCGAAGCAGCCAACAAGCTAAACGATTTAGGTAGGATCAAAAGCGTTTTCCGCGACACAACATACCAAGCTGACAGCTATCTTTCAGGCCTGCAACATCTTACTCGGGGAAAATCTCACCAACTGTTAAACGATCCGCCAGCTGGATTAAGTCAACGCGTTCAGCACTCACTTAAAAAACATTGGCACCACCGTCGCCGGGAAAAATTTATTTGTCGTTTTGCGTTGGACTGCGAACGCTTTTTCGAAGGCAATGCTCATCGCACCGGAGATCACGCGCTCCTCACGACTGTCTCCGAACTGGAGTTGATGGGACTCGCTATTTACCTTTCTAACCACCCCGCGACAATCCAGACGCAATGGCACCTTCAATTTCACTACAACCTGTTTGAAGGCCGAACGCCAGAATATGAATCACAATCCAACGTCGCAAAAGCAGTTCGCGCCTGTTGCGTCGCCGCACTTTCTCGTCTCTCGTCTCATTCAATCCATTTATATACAACCTCCAAAACACTTGCGGATCAATATAACCAACTTGGGATTGGCCAGTTCGAATCGCTTCCTTATCCAGTTGCTCCTGCGTTTCGAAAATCCACCGGCACCACAACAAGTGAATCCACTCCAGATAGCTCGAACACACACATAGATCCTACCTTCCCAAGGCCCATCAAGCTCACTTGCCCTGGTGAAATGAGACGCGAAAAAGGTCAAGGCTCCTACCTACAGTCGTTAATTGACGGTATTTCTGAAGATCTCTTAGCCACTGGCCGGGTGGAAATCGCGGTTCAACGTCCCAAGAAAAAATTGCTTACAACAAAGCATAAAATTGAACTCAATGCGCCAATGTTTCCGGTTAAGAACGCACCTCCCCGCCCCACAATAAAGTATTACTCGCATCCGCTGCCGGCCCAACAATACGCGGATCTCATCAAGACCAGCGATTGCGGCCTGCTTTTCTACAACAGCCGCGCTTACTTTAGTCGCCGTGCCGGCGTTTTAGGGGAATTGCTCTCTTGTGGTAAACCGGTAATCGTCCCCGCCGGAAGCTGGTTATCCGAACAAATAGCAGAACCAATTTTCGAACACGGCGAACGGGTAATTCGAGCTTGCGAATCTATTCGCACCATCGCCGCCCGAGAATTTAATTGGGACTCAGCTAACGTGCCGCTACCGGGCAACGTTCTCTCGTTCAATCAAAGCAAGCACCCCTTCCATTTCTCAATTAACCGTCAAGCAGAAGAGAATTTGATTGTCCTCGAATTCGATTGGCATTGGCCAGAAGCTCCTGGGACGTTTTGTCGGATTGATCTTACTCAACAAGACACCGCTGGAATGATCTTAAAGAATACTAGCCGCGTAATCGGCCATCGTAGAAATAATAAAAAGTGCAATACGATATTTGAACTGTCACCAAAAGCTGCAGTGGTTAGATTCAGTTTGTCTAACGCATTCCATGAATCAACTGCCAGCATTCGCCGCGCCCAAATAAGAACCCTCCAACGAAACCCTGCCATCACGACGCAACCCATTGGCGCAGTCGGAATCATTGCATCAGACGAAGCGGATTTAGCCAATTGTGTACGCGAAATGGCGACTCACTTTGAACACTACCGCGAAACGGCTATGCGATTCTCAAATCAATGGCGGGCCCGCCATGAGCCACAGGTAACACTTGACTTTTTATTGGACACCCACCAACAAAGTGGCTCCGCAGCGCGGGCTTTTGCCTAAAACAGACAATCAACGTCGTTCAAAATCAATGGCATTACTTGCTGTCTTCTACACGACGGAACAACTAACAGGGAATCATACAATTCGATGAATATTTTAGTGATTGGCGGAGCGGGCTACATTGGCTCACACATGGTTCGCCAACTCGATCAAGCTGGGCACAAAGTTATTATTCTCGACAACTTGTCGACTGGATTTGCAGACGCAGTAACGGCAGGACAATTGATCATCGGAGAAATGCAGGACCGTACACTCGTAGAGCAAATCTTAGGCGACCACCAAATTGAGTCCGTGATACATTTCGCTGCATGTGCTTTGGTTGGCGAATCCGTCATCGAGCCAGCGAAATATTACCAGAACAACGTCCTAGCCACGCTTGAACTTCTCGAGGCAATGCGACGGTGCGACGTGAAGAAAATAGTCTTTTCAAGCACCTGTGCTACCTATGGTCAGCCTAAAATCGTCCCAATCACTGAAAATGAAAAGCAGGAGCCAGTGAATCCCTACGGATTTACAAAGCTAGTGATTGAGCGGGCGCTCGAGGATTACTCACGCGCCTACGGACTGAATTTCGCCGCGCTTCGATACTTTAATGCCGCCGGAGCCTCTCCCGAGGGCGGGATTGGCGAAGATCATCAACCTGAATCACACCTCATTCCAATCGTGCTTCAGGTCGCACTGGCCCAAAGAGAAAAAATCACCATTTTCGGAGACGATTGGGAAACCCCCGACGGAACCTGTATTCGTGACTACATTCACGTCGACGACCTTTGCCGTGCGCACGCCCTTGCACTGGATCGCCTTGATAGTAGAACAAATTTAAAACTTAACCTTGGAACAGGAAACGGCTATAGCGTGCGGCAAATCATTGAAGCATGCCGTGAAGTTACCGACTGCGATATTCCCGAGGTCGTCGGTGAACGCAGGCCGGGCGATCCCCCAAAATTGGTTGCAGATGCATCACTGGCCAACACGGTACTTGGCTGGACCCCCCAATATCAGGCCCCCAAAACGATTATCGAAACCGCTTGGGCCTGGCATCAAACGCATCCCAATGGATACAACGGCAGCGCGAAATGACAGCGGTGACTGGTCGCTGATGCCGGCTAAGTTCAAGAACAGCTCGGAAAATCCTCAACCAAGCAGCCAAAATGCACCGGCCAGAACGAGGACACCAATCAAGATTGCGATCACGTTTTGAATCAGTCGACGCCGACTCTTTTCTTTGTCGCTGCTCGCTACTAATGACACTTGCTCGCCTGCATGGCTTACCCGAACCACGCGATTGTCGACTTGCGTCGTCCCGCCATCGCCATCGGGCAGCAACACCTTAAACTCGCTTTCTTCACGACTCATTTTAAGCCGAGATGGGTCAAGAACGTCGAATCGCGGCGGGAGTAGGTGCGAAATTGAAACCCGCGTTTTTTCTTTCTCGAGAACGGGAACCACCGAAGAAGCATCCACAACAGCCGAGGCGCTGCGGGCTTGAACATCGGTCGCCAAACCATCTAGCTCCGCGTCCAGACGTTCATTCGTCACAGTGTCTGCGACCGCCGAAACATTCTTATCTAGATATTCTTGAGGCGGTGGATCATTACGACTCAGAACCACCGAATGAGTTTTTGCTACGCGTTTCTTTTTCGGAGGAACTAAATCAGAACTACCGACCTTCTCGCTGACATCCGACTTTGCATATTTCTTAGCTGCACGAGAATCATCTTTAACGGGCGACGAATCCGGTTTGTTACGACGCTTCATTTTTACCGACGGATCGCCAGTCTCATCAATTCCTTCAATCGGCTTTATTTTTGAAACTTTTTTTCGGTATTTCGCCTTCGAGGACTTAACTTTTGAGCTCGACTTCCAACGAGTCTTTTTACTCTTGATGTTAAAATCAGGTACGGGAGGCGGAGGGACGTCGTTTTTTTCACTGCCGCTAAATCCAATCTCTACAGCGGCTTGACAATGTGGGCAACCGACTGCCTGTCCAAACATCTCCGGGGTGACTCCAAACTGCCCCGAACAATGATCACAAGTATGCACCTGTTGTGATGGCTCCACATTCTTCGGCTCAGCAAATGCGTCAACTGGAATTTCGATTGCCTGAGCGCAAGACGGACACGCAACCACCTGTCCCGCTTGCGTTTCCGCAACCTGAAACGGTTGTTGACAACTCGGACACCCTAAAGCCTGGAGTTTCATTTCTCGAAGTCCGCCAAAATCTCATCCAAATAACACGCTCATCCTACCAGTTTCATCGGCGATTACGAAAACCAGAATGACCGGTTGATTCAATCGAAGCCAAAATAACTCGCAAAAATTCAGATTCAATGCAATGTATTAAAAATCCGGTCACCTGCGTCCCCTAGTCCGGGCACAATGAAGTTGTCTCCATTTAGCTTCTCGTCGACAACACAAGTGTGTATTTCTACCTCCGGAAACTCCACGTTCACTTTTTGTATGCCCTCTGGTGCCGCAATAATAGATAGAAGCTTCACCGTTGGAACGCCCCAGTCCCGCATTTGCTCACAGGCCAATGTCGCAGAACCTCCAGTAGCCAACATAGGGTCTAATATCAACGCAACGTCCACCGGAGCGGAAACCGGTAATTTGCTGTAATAATGAACAGGTAGTGCAGTTTGCTCGTCACGATAAAGCCCCAAGTGCCACACCTCTGCCTCCTGAATCAGGCCCAGCACAGGCTCGACCATCGAGATCCCGGCACGCATAATTGGAACCAAACCCACCCGACCCGAAATTGCCGCACCCTCCATGCCTTGAATAGGTGTTTCAATCATTGCACGGGTCGTTGGAAAGTCTGATGAAGCAAAATAAGCTAAAATCTTGGAGAGCTCAGCAACCGAGTGGCGGAAAGCAGATGGAGGTGTCTCCTTTTTTCTCAGGTAGGTCAAATGACAATCGACTAAGGGATGATCAAGTACTCGGGTCTTACTCACTACCAAACTCCCAAACAACGATTCGCAGGTGCAAAAATTCCAAGTTAGAATCATAAACCGTTACCGACGGTTCTTAAACCCTCCCAGAAGAGCT
This sequence comes from uncultured Pirellulaceae bacterium, assembly GCA_938091115.1. Classification (GTDB taxonomy): domain Bacteria; phylum Planctomycetota; class Planctomycetia; order Pirellulales; family Pirellulaceae; genus Mariniblastus. Next base: position 9,027 of record CALKNI010000175.1, read on the forward strand.
ACCAACTCTCATGGCTATTGCGGCTCAACTAACTGCAGCTTGACTAACACAAAACAACAAAACCCAAGAACTTGATGCGAAACTACGTTGTTCAAATCTCGATGCTAGTCATTTTGATCTGCTCTCTAAGTGGAGTCGTGGGGTGCAATCCCCCGCCACCGCGAAAGGGAAAAATTGTCGGCAGCTCCATGAGCCCAACTTTACAAGGCACACATTATTCAATTAGCTGTCCTGGTTGTGCAATTGAATTTAGCTGTGATCTTGAGCAGGCAGATGAACGGGAAACAGTTATTTGCCCAAACTGCGGCACCTCTGCTGCACGCAACCACTGGACGCCTATTGCCGCAGACCCTGTTTCAATTCTCCCAAATGCGCAAATTCAAAGGTGGGACATCATTGCATTCGAGCACAACCCTCCCGCTGGCACAACTTCAAATCACGCCTTGATGACAAAGCGTGTTGTCGGCCTGCCGGGAGAGTCCATCCGCCTCGAGAATGGAAACATTTTTGCGAATCAAGTTTTGATAAGCAAACCGCTTCAACTCCAAAAACAAATGCGAGTGCTCGTCTGCGACTCTAAATTTCAATCAACTCCATCCTTAAATTGGCTTTTGAAACGCGAGAACAAATGGAAGTTCGCCAGTGGAGTCTTTCAAATGGACGCACCACCAACCAATGGTGAATTCGATTGGTTTGAATTTCGCTACCAGAAAAATTACTTTCGAACCGGCGATACCCCAGCTCCGGCGGCCTTGGAAGATTTTTACGGCTACAATCAATCACTCAGTCGAAAACTGAACCCAATGGACGAAGTTTTCGTAGAATTAAACGTACAGCTCAATGAAGGGATTTTAGGTTGGCGATTTGAAATCCAAAATGAACTCTACGAATTCCGGATCAATGCAACCTTGTCAGAGCTACAAATCCTCAGTGGCACACCTGATGCAAATCCAAATACGAAAATATTCGAGGCAGGCATTTCCTTCCTGAATCCTCGGAAGCCGACTCGGATTGAATTTTCCTCTTTCGATCGGGTTTTGAGAGTGCTCGTCAACGGCAACGAACTATGGACGCTCCACCTAAATGTCTCCGAGGCTCCGTCTCCTAAGACAAAGCTCTCCTTTGGAGCAAATAGTGTTGGGGTAAAATTCGATCGCATTCGGATTTGGCGGGATCTTTATTACTTCGACGCTGAAGCTACTAAAAAGCCGTCCAATTCGACAACGACTACCGGGTATTTCGTGATTGGCGACAATGTACCACTGTCCCACGACAGCCGGCATTGGGAACAGCCGGGAGTCGCCACTGAAAACGTCAAAGGGAAGGTAATTTTTGAATAATTTCGCGTATTTTGACCGCATCATCAACGTAGGATTCAAACGCAATTAAGGTTACAATTTGGGATCAGTCTCCATATCACCCGGCCAGTTATTACGGACCTCCATGAACCGACGATCGAAACGAACGAGTTCTTTTCCTGAGAAGAAGCGGGCAAAAATGCCCCCAATCAAGGAAACTATAGTCGCCGATGACCCGTCACGTGGAATATTTGGCTTCTTTCGAGACTTTGGCGTCCGCGAGACGATCGAGTCGGTTATTATCGCGATTGTTTTGGCGCTGATGTTCCGAGCTTACGAAGCCGAAGCTTTCATTATTCCGACCGGGTCGATGGCGCCTTCACTGCAAGGCCAGCACATGGATCTTGAGTGTCAAAACTGCAAGTTGCGGTACCGCTCAGGTGCAAGTAGGGAAAACTCAGAGACTAATCCAAAGCAATTTGTCGACAGCACGTACTGCCCAATTTGTCAGTACAAAACAAAAGTCTACAACTCGAAAGAGCCGGATCATAAATCGAACAATGGTGACCGGATTTTAGTCAACAAATTTGTCTACGACTTCAGCGAACCAGAACGCTACGATGTTATCGTTTTCAAGAACCCCAACGATGGAAAGCAAAACTATATTAAACGCTTAATTGGGTTGCCTGGAGACAACCTCTTAATCGAAAATGGCGACATCTATGTAATGGATGAAGTTGAAGGGAAATACGAGAAAACCATCACTCGTAAACCACCCGAAAAATTAAAGAATGTTCTCCAGACAGTTGACGATACAAACCACATTGGCGGACGCTTAATCGACGTCCAATGGCCATCTCGTTGGCAGGCATTTGATGGTTCGAACCAATGGACCATCGACAATTCAGGGGATAACCCTGTATTTCGCTCAAGCGCACACCTCGAACCCCACTGGTTAAGGTATCGCCACTATCAACCCTTGAAGAACGAGTGGAGCACAATCAGTTCAGGATTATTGCCAACACGCTTTAGGAATAATAAATTACCACCCGGGAGGCTCATTGGAGACCAGTACGGTTACAACGACGGGGTCTACCAAGATAACGAGGCGCTTGTCAGCACTCAGAACCTTGGCCTCCACTGGGTAGGCGACTTGGGACTTGAATTCTGGGTCGACATTCAATCATCCGAAGGTACGCTGATGTTTGATGTTGTGGAGGGCGGAGTTCACTTCGTCTGCGATATTGACATTGCCTCTGGCAAGGCTACTTTGAGCGCCCGGGACGAAGCCTCAGAAGCAAAAGTGACGTTCCAGGACAATAATGGTACCCCCATTGCAACTCCAACAGGCAAGACAAAAATTAATGGGGCAGGCTCTCATCACATCATGTACGTGAATGCTGATGACCGTCTGAACCTCTGGATCGACAACAAGTACGTTGAATTTGACGCCGCCTCTTTTTCTCGGAACGGAATTCCAATTCCGACCTACTCCGCTGGGGATCATGGAGACGCTGAACCCGCCGGTATCGCTGCGAAGAACGCCGAATTGGAAGTAACTCGAATTAAGGTTTTACGCGATCTCTATTACACATCCGTTAAAGGGCAGGGGGCTCTCGGTAGTCCGGTATCTACGGAAAACGAAACTGGCGAAAGCATTTCGATTATCGAGGGATATCATCGCAATCCTGAGTCGTGGAGCGACGAGGGCGCAGAAGAGTTTTTCACGGCCAAAAAAGGCCAAACTGAGCCAATGTTTCGACTTGAAAAAGGGAAAACACGGGATAAAGATCAATTTCTTCCGATGGGAGACAACAGCCCTCGCAGTCTCGACGGCCGTGTTTGGGATGGAGAAAAATTTGTCGAGCGTGACATGCTAATCGGACGCGCGATGCTGATTTACTGGCCACACACTTTAAATAAGCCCGTTAAGTATTTTCCTAATTTCAATCGCATGGGATTTATAAAATAGATTCTTGATCACCAAGTTACGGTTCCGCATTTCGAACCGCCACGTAAATATCAGACACCCACTGGCTGCAAAATACACCCTTAAGTTCATGGAGGAACCAAATGCCCATACTTGAAGCAGAAGGCTTGGTGAAAATTTATGGTCGGCGGAGGGTGGTCGATGGAGTTTCACTAAAGGTAGATCCCGGAGAAATCGTTGGCCTTCTAGGCCCCAACGGAGCTGGCAAAACGACTTCCTTTAAAATGATGTGTGGACTCGTTCGCCCTGATCGCGGACGAGTTTTCCTTCAAGATTCCGATGTGACTCAATGGCCCCTCCATGAACGTAGTCGAAGTGGAGGCATGGGATATCTGCCACAACAGGCCAGTGTTTTTGGAAAACTTTCCGTTGAGAAGAACCTTAAGGGTGTCATGCAGTTGCTTGGATTTAGCCGAAAGCAACAAAAATCGCGAACAGAGGAATTACTCGACCAATTTAAGATTGGTCATATTCGTAAAACTCGGGCAGGGAAATTATCCGGTGGAGAGCGTCGACGATTAGAAATTGCTCGATGCCTGGTTTCCGAACCCCAGATCATAATGCTGGACGAACCCTTTGCTGGAATTGACCCCGTCACCGTTCAGAGTATTCAAATAATTATCAAATCGCTTGCTACCGACGGAATCGCAGTTCTAATTACCGACCATGCGGCTCGTGAGATTTTACAAATTACCGACCGCACTTATGTCGTCAGCGAAGGCCAGGTTCTGTGCAGTGGAAGTCAGGAGGAGATTCTTTCTAATCCTGACGTACGAAACAAATATCTTGGCGACATTGAACTTCAAAACACACATTCCACCCAAACAAAGACTGCGGGACTAACCTCAAGGCTAGACACACCCATAATCGGAGAAGATAAATCGGAGATCAATCCAACCAGCTTTACCAACAACGAAGATCTCCAATCAAGTCATCCCGCGGCCGATCACAATCCGCCGCCAAAGTTTCTCCAACACACGCACGAACTGGGGGGACTTGACCCTGCAGAGCAAGAGGTGGTTGCTGCCCTGAATGCCGCAGGACGGGACACTTCCGGTGGAAACGATCGCAATTCAAATAGACCCAAAATAGTCTTTGCGGACGTCGAGCAACCAAAAAAGAAGAAAAAATCCTACTTCAAATCAAACGACCTGGATTAGCCGATTTCTGTTCACTGAGCATGGGCTGATGCTTTTAGAACGTCCCTCTGCACAAAATCTCGACGGATAGCAGATCTTTTAAAACTTCTCACCAACCTCGCTCGGGCTGTGTAAGCGTATCCGAAGTTGCTTGTCCCCGAGATACAATGCACTCTCAGCGACCGTCACCCAGGGGCGCCGCCTGAGCGGCCGCTATCGGGAGTGTCGAGAGGGCGGCAGAGCTCTGCGAAAAATAGTCAACCGGTGAGAAACGCAGATTGCTTGAATCGGTACTATCGAACTCGATCTGGAGCAAGGGCCAACTGACGGTCGAATTTCGCCAGACCTCTGACCTGATTGCACTTGGAGCGACGGAGCTGAAACAAAAAAATGCCGCCGGAATGGGTTCCGAAGACATTCATCAGATCAAGTACAGCTAAATTGATTCAATATCAATTCACCTTGGTGAGCTTCTGAGTCTCAGATTTAAGCTGACCACAAGCGGCTAGAATGTCTCTGCCGCGAGGGGTTCGAATGGGAGCGGGAAGCCCTTTAGAATTAAGGTAGCCAGCAAACTTCTCAATAGTTTTCCAATCTGAGCACTCATAAGCCGTTCCCGGCCACGGATTAAACGGAATCAAATTGATCTTGGCGGGTATTCCCTCCAATAACTCCACCAATTCCCGACCGTCTCGCAAACTGTCGTTTACTCCTTTGAGCATGACATACTCAAATGTAATCCGGCGTGCGTTGGAAAGCCCTCGATAATCGCGACAGGCTGCCATTAGTTTTTCAAGCGGATACTTGCCATTAATCGGCACCAATTCGTCGCGCAATTCATCACGAGTGGCATGGAGTGAAATAGCCAACATGACTTTAATTTCTTCACCCGTCCGATAAATTCCCGGGACAACGCCGGAAGTCGAAAGCGTAATCCTTCTCCGGGAAAAACAAAGCCCATCACCATCCAAGGCAATCAATAACGCACTTTTTACGTTCTCAAAATTAAACAGGGGCTCACCCATGCCCATCATCACAATATTGGAAATTTTGCGGCCTTCGAGCGGAGCAATCATTTCGGGCACAGGTTCCATTCCAACAAAATCCGAAAGCCGATGCCGAGCGAGCATAATTTGGCCAAGAATTTCATCAGCATGAAGGTTTCGCACCATTTTTTGTGTACCTGTATGACAAAACGTACAGGTCAAGGAGCATCCGACCTGGCTCGAAACGCATAACGTTCCCCGATCGGTTTCAGGAATATAAACCGTTTCAATTTCTACAGGCGCGCCAGCTCCACGCGGAGGAAATCGCAACAGCCACTTCCGGGTACCATCCTTAGAAACTTGCTCCTCTACAATTTCCGGGTGGGTGATTGAATAAACTTGTTTTAGGTTTGAACGAAGCTCTTTTCCGAGGTTTAGCATTTCATCAAAATCAGTTACGCCGCGGACATACAGCCAATGCCATATTTGATGTACCCGCATCTTCGCTTGATTTTCGGGAACGCCAATCGCCTGAAGCTCGTCCTTAAGCTGTGAACGGCTCAAGCCGATTAAACTTTTTTTTTGCTCTTCCATTTCCCATCAATCAATTCTTGAAGCATTGAGCTGCTTCGTAAATAGCAAATCGCTTAGGACAAGCTGAGCGGTTCCACAAAATGTCACCACCCCTCATCGAAAACCACCCAATCTTGCACCCAGACCAATTCAGACAATCGATCACTTATTAATCAAATCATAGTCTGCTGGCTTCTTCCCCTTTTCAAAAGTTCCGAATCCGAAAGCCGTTGGCTTGTACTCATCAACGTAATTCACATTCGCCTTCTCAGGAATGCCTTCTTCCATCCCAACACACCAAAAACTTGCATTAACAACCAATCGACGAAGCCCTTCGCTTTCAAAATCGGTCGAAGCTCCCATGGTCGTACAAAATATTCTTGATTTTCCGCCATCTTTACGAGGATGGGACTGAACCCACGCGATTGGCATCATTGGATTATTCTTCGGGCCGTCAACGGGTTTTGCATCGGGAGTCATCCCCGCAAGCACCGCGCCATCCAAAAGAACAGTCGCCGTTTTAGGTAGGTTCCGAATCCCATAGACATCCGAAGGCCCCCAAACATCCGTTACTCCCCGTAAAATGGGATTCGACTTGTTGGCCTCAACGATTACCCCACGACAACTCTCAGATTTATGTCGCCCGTGATGGTTGATCCACGTATCTCCAAGTATCTGTTGGCCAAATCCACCCTTCCACTCTTTCGAGTTAAATCCATATTGCTTGTACGAACTTTTGGAATCACCACCAAAGTTAAAGGCATGGGTTGAAGTACGTGTACCAATGATCGGTTTTCCCGCTTCCACGTAGTCCACAAAGTGCTTCATCTGCTCATCTGGAAGATTGCGAAAGCGGAGCCCTAAAATTAGCAAATCGGCAGAATCGATCATTTCCATACCTGGTATGTTCTTTTGATACGAAGGGACGATTTCACCTGATTTAGGATCGATGGGAAAAAGAACAGTACATTTGAAACCAAACCGAACTGCAAGTATTTTCCCCAGCATCGGCATCGCTTGCTCGCTTCGATATTCGTCATCGCCCGCGATCAGGACGATGTGCTTTCCGTTCCCAGGCCCTTTAAAGCCATCGTATTGACACCACAATGAATCCGTTCCGGTCTCGCCACGATTGAAATCATTTTCCATCGCTTGAACTTGTGTCTGATTGGATAACGCAACAAAACACATGACTGCCAGAGCGAAAACTTCCGTTGCTCGTCTTAAAAGGTGGTTCATTTTCAGTCCTTATCTTGCCCTTGATTGAAATCTGGTATGGAATTCTCTTTGCCTAAAATTAACGCAAACTCGGTCTCTAACTGCAACGCTTTTTCTGGCTTCTCTTTCAAAAGATCCACCTGTTCTTCAGGGTCACTGGAAAGATTGTACAACTGGAATGGTCGCTGAAACGGCTTTCCTTTTGGCAACTCACGTCCGCCAGATCCGTTACCAAGAATCAACTTCCAGTTTCCCTTGCGTATTGCGAAAATGCCCGCACTTGAGTGATGAATCACAGATCTCTCACGGTGATACACTCGATCAGGCAATGCAAGGGCAGACGGTAAAAAAGAAAAACTATCTTCCGATTGAGTTGAATCCACAACGACGCCCGCTGCTTCGCAAACGGTAGCCAAAATATCCGTAAGGCAAATCACACTGGAGTTGCTAACACCCGATTTAATTTTTCCCGGCCACCGAACCAAAAAAGGCACCCGGTGGCCGGCCTCGTAAATATCAGCCTTCGTCCCTCGAAAAATTCCATTGGCTTGATGATGACTCGCCGAAAAGCCCTGAACCGTATCATCATCCACATGATCCGCCACGGAAATCCCCTCCGGCAGACGCTTCATAAAAGACCCATTATCGCTGGTCACTAACAGCAGTGTATTTTCAGCCACGCCAGCTCGATCCAAAGCATCGACTATTCTTCCGACAGTCCAATCAACCTGAGCGACAAAATCTCCGTAAGGACCAAGGGGTGTTTTACCTTGAAATTGTTCCATCGGGATAACGGGCTTGTGCGGCGCCGGCATTGGAAAATAGAGGAAAAATGGCTTCTCACCGCGGGCGCTTTGACGAATAAAACCGGTAGCCTTCTCCAGCAAGTGACTGAGACTGGCCTCGTGATCAAAATCATCACTTACTTCGCCCGTACGCAAATACTGAGGGAAGCCGCGTTTCTCGATGACCTTTTGCGGTACAGAAGTGACGCGGCCATTTTCCAAATACACGTAAGGGCTCATATCCAATGAAGCTGGAATGATGTACGAGTAATCGAATCCATGCTCGCGAGGCCCGTCATCAACCGGTTGGCTGTAGTCTACCCAGGAATCTTTTTTATTACGAAAGTGACCCGCATTTTTGGCGTGTTCGACTTTAATTGGCCACCCCAAACCGAGGTGCCACTTTCCAATACAGGCCGTCTCGTAACCCGCCGAACGCAGAAGGGTTGCGATGGTAGGCTGTTCCGCTTCGATCAACGACTCGGAATAACCATTCAGAACTCCCTTTTTCAGACGGGTCCGCCACGCATACCTCCCACACAACAATCCGTATCTTGTTGGTGTACAGACGCTGGAACCAGTATGCGCGTCGGTGAAGCGCATCCCCTCTCGAGCCAACCTGTTGAAGGCTGGCGTCGGAATCCCAGAGGACGAATTGTTCGGCTCGATGTCACCAAACCCCAAATCGTCAGCCAGCACCAGAACAACATTTGGCCGCTGCAATCCCTCGTCCGACTCACCCGCCATCGCAGGCCCCTGCGAGCCAAGTAGCATTAGCACAATTAACAAATTGAAAAACTGGCCCATGAAAGCAAACAACTCTTTTCTAAATATTTTTCCGTTCAAATTCCGCTTGAGAAAATGGCGTATTCCTTCTCGTGCGAGAATTTACTGGCAGCGATTAATTGAAGTCGATCAAACTAAAGACCGGATACTTTTCCAGTTTTTTGAGCCCCTCAAGAAATTGCAGGTGGATCAAAAAGGCACAACCAGCCACTTTTCCTCCACAGGATTCAATCATCTCGCAGCAGGCCTGAACCGTGCCGCCAGTAGCAAGCAAATCATCAATCACCAAGACATTTTGCCCTTCTTGAATACCGTCTACATGCATTTCAAGGGTATCCGAACCATATTCGAGATCGTAACTGTAGCTGTGTTTTTCGAACGGTAGCTTCCCCGGCTTTCTAATTGGAACCATGCCCACACCTAAACGCATCGCAAGTGGCACAGCAAACAAAAACCCTCGTGCCTCAGCGGCAGCAATCACATCAATCTTTTCGTCTTGATATCTTTTCACAAATTGATCAATGCACGCAGTTAAAGCAGCATGGCTGCCCAACAGTGGAGTAATGTCTTTAAAAGTGATTCCCGGTTTGGGAAAATCAGGAACGTCGCGAATAAAGTCAACTAGATTGATCGAATTTGAGGTTTGCGTCATCAGGCTCTCAGCTAATTTTTATTTGCTTAAACAAAATGGTAATTACCATCTCAGGAATCTCTTCAACAGTTCAATGAGTATATCCGCAAAACGAAAATGGCACTAGCACTTGATCCGCCGGGAGTATTTCCGCCAGTTCGACTCCGAGCCCGTTTCAACCGGCATTAAAGTGACGTCGCTCAAGCGAAACCCGACTAAGATTTCAGCAGCTTTGGCCTAAAGTAGCCCAGTCTCAGTTTCCTACCTCACGTAGCTTAAAAACCCAATCGGAGGTAGACTGATCGACTACCAGCAGAACATTGGGACAGGACCGTGGCCAACTCAAAACTCAAACGTTACACCCATGTCATGATTGGACTGTTGTTCGTTATCGTAGCGGCTGTTGGCGCGGTGCTGCCAGGTATTCCGACCGTTGGTCCGTTGATGCTGGCCTCTTTCTTCCTCTTGAAAAGTTCCCCAGCGTTAGAAAAGCGACTCGTGCGCAACCGTTTTTTCGCAAAATATCTTGCCTATATCGACGGCACCTCCCCCATGACCAATCGGATGCGAATCTCATCCATTTTAATGATGTGGTTAAGCATCTCGGTCAGTGCGGTTGTTTCGATGACCACTGGCAATATCAAGTATTGGCTTATAGGCATTCTCGTAACCGCTGGTTTGATCGGTACCGTTTTCATTTGGAGATACCGACGAGGAGCTACGGAAATACAATCCAACTCCGACTAAACTCCAGAGCCAATGAAAAAGAGAAATCACTGGAATCGCTAGGCCTGCGGACTCTCGAGAACCGAACCTACGCTGCGTCACCCTCAGTTCGCTGCAGAGCTTCGTCCGAAATATGACCATCTTCACTTACGTCTTCGAATCGAACACTGACCCGTTTTGAGACTCCCGATTCCTGCATCGTAATCCCGTAAAGCGTTGTTGCGGCTGTCATCGTCTTTTTTGAGTGGGTCACAATCACAAATTTCGTCCATCCGAGGAAACTTTTCAGAACGTCGACGAAACGTCCAATGTTAGCCTCGTCAAACGGCGCGTCGACTTCATCAAGCACACAGAACGGACTGGGGCGAAATTGAAAAATAGCCATCAACAACGACACTGCCGTTAACGCCTTCTCTCCACCGCTGAGAAGACTATTACTGAACTCAGGCTTTCCGGGTGGCGTCGCAATAATTTCCACGCCCGCCTCAAGAGGATCAACGTCAGCCTCAAGAATGATGTCCGCTTTGCCGCCACCAAAAGTCTGCCTAAACAATTTCTGAAAGTTCAGGCGGATGGCTTCAAGGGTTTCAACAAACAACTTACGACTATCGTTATCAATACGAACAATGATCTTTTCCAGAGTCTCTTTAGCCTGAACAAGATCCTGATATTGTTCGTCCATCGCTAGGTAACGCCCTTCGAGTTCTTCAAGCTCTTTGAGGGCATCAAGGTTGACTGACCCAATCGAGCCAATCTTTTTTCGAAGTTGGCTAATTTCAGCATCAACCTCATCACGTTTTTCTTGTTCTTCGTCGGACGGCGATTCTTCCTGTGTTGCCAGATCAATTCCATAATCATCAAGCATTCGTTCGGCCAACTGTGAACGCTGCATGCCAATTTTCTCGATCCGCATTTTGGCCGAATTTATTCTCTCTTCTGTCGAGCGCAGTGAATCGCGTTCCGAATTTAACTCAGTTGACATTTCGCGGCGCGTCTTATCGACCGCAAGTCGATTTTCGGTGAATTGCGTCAACAAATCCGCAAGTTCATTTTTCCGTGAAGTCAATTCACTAATTTCGGCTTTGGATTGCTGAATCCCTTCTTTCGCAACCTGGGTTGCCGTCTCATCGCCCTCTCGTTGCGATGCAAGCTGGGCGTCCACTTTTTGAAGCTCTTCATATTCCATTCGGATATGGTTGACCCGTGATTGAGCGCCCGACATAACCTGCTCAGCCTTCGCGAGCTTTACCTTTGCCGCAGTTAGCAACTGCTCAACTTCGACTCGCCTTTCGGCTGATTGTGTTGACTTCGACTCATCCCGCTCAATGGCGGATTGCAACCGTTTGATTTCGAACTCACTCTCAATCAAACTCGCTCGATCAGCTTCTAATTTACCACTTACCGCTGTTAACTTTTCATCATGCTGAGCCAACTCATGATTCGCAGTCTCCAATTGAGACTCAGTTTGCTGAATCTGTTTTTCAGCAGCCATCGCTTGATTTTTTTGATCGGACAACCGCGTCGAAAGATCACTGTTGGTATCAATTTGTGCCTGAACACGCTCTTCAGCATTGGTTTCTTTTACAAAGAGATCCTTAACCTGCTGACGGCACAGGTCGATTTGCTCATCCAGTCGAATCAACTCACGCTTCAGCGCCCGCAGTTCACTGCGTCGGGAGACCAATCCCGAAGTAATTGACTTGGGACCCACGACTAGAGCTCCATCGGCTTCTACAATTTCCCCATCGAGTGTAACAAACCGGACTTTTTCAGCATTGGCATGATTTCTTTGTAACTCCAATGCGTCCGAAAGTGTTTTGATAACCCACGTGCCTCCTAACAACTGCCGTATGAACGACACGTACGGCGGCTCAACCTGGACCAAACGATCGGCGCGGCCAATCACTCCCGGCGCACCATTCAAGTTAACGTTAGGATCTGTCCCGAATGTGGGAGGCGAATCAAGCTGAATCAAGCCGACACGTCCATTCAACTTGAGCTTCTCTTCGGCAATCTCGCTGGTCAAGGAAAGACCATCGACCACCACAAATTGAGCCAATTCTCCTAAAGCAACATCAACAATCGCAGCATGTTGCACGTTGACGGAAACCAGATCAGCCACCAAACCGATCACGTCTCCCATTGGTCCAGCAGGATCTAGTTTAGCTTCCTGCAATAATTCCTTGGCTCCCGCGTTAATCCCTTCGAGGCTTTTCTCTAATTCTTCAATCACCTCGGCTCGCTGAGCGAGCCCAGATTGCTGGTTTGTAAGGTCCGTCATCCGCTCACGTCGCCCGGCGAGCTCCGATTTCAAATGATCATACTCTTTGCGAGCGATTGCCAACGCCGAATCATTCGATTCGGCTTCCTCCTGCAAACGATTTCGTTTAGACGTGAAACCCACCAAGGCCTCTCGATGGGAACCCAGAGTTGCCTTGAGATCTGTTACCAATTTGGTGGTTTTGGATTTGGATTCATGGAGAGTTTCGACCTGAGTTTCCGCGGCACTGACGGCGCGTCCTAAAAAGGTCGCCGATTCTGAATATTCCGCAACCTTGTTTCGTTTATCTTCATTGCCAGCACGAAACAGTTTTATATTTGAATCCAACTCGCCAATTTCAGCTTCGAGTCCAGCAAGCCCCTCGGACGCGCTTTCAAAATTGGCATTAGCTGACTCCGCCTCTACTTCAATCGCCCGAATCCGGTTTTGAAAATCCAGAGCACGCTGAGACGATCGCTCTAACTGCTCGCGCATTTGTGATTCACGCGCATTCAGATCTTCCAGCCTAGATTGATTGAGAGTGAGACGAGATTCAACTTGAGCAAGCGCTTCCCTCACCTGAGTCGCTGACTCCTGGTGCTGAGTCAAATCATTCGAAATTTCATCCAGGCGATCCTCGATTGCTTTAGTTTCAGCCTTCTTGGAATCGATACTCTCTGTTAATTCTACGGCCCGCTCGGAATCAGTCGCCAATTCCGTTTCAATCTTCTCAAGCTTCTCTGTAAACGTTCGGTAATCTTTCAGACCCACGAAGGTCCGCAGTTGCTGCAAGCGATCGGAATACTCTTTGTACCTTGCTGCCTTAGAAGCCTGAGACTTTACACTCCGGTAACGACTTCCAACCTCGTCAACAATGTCGGCTAACCGAACAAGGTTTGCTTCGACTCGAGCGAGCCGTCGCTGGGCGTCAACTTTCTTTGCTTTGAATCGACTGATTCCCGCCGCTTCTTCGAAGATTGCCCGACGATCCTTAGCATTGGTCGAAAGCATTCGCTCGACCTTGCCCTGCTCAATCAAGCTGTAAGCATCGGTTCCAACCCCTGTCCCCCGAAACAACTCGCGAATATCTTTCAGTCGACTGGTCTCGCCATTAATAAGATATTCAGATTCTCCGCTGCGATATACGCGGCGGCTAACGTGAACTTCATCTGCATCGTAGGCGAATCGTTGGTCAGAATTATCCAGCACTATTGTGGCAGTCGCTGAATTGGACGGACGTCGAGAATTCGCGCCAGATGACCCTTTAAAGATAACATCCGACATGTCCTTACCGCGCAGACTCTTCGCACTCTGCTCACCAAGGACCCATTTGATCGCGTCGACAATATTCGACTTTCCCGAACCGTTGGGACCCACGACAACCGTGATCCCGGGTGGGAATTCAAATCGGGTTTTGTCAGCAAAGCTTTTGAACCCACTGAGTTCAAGCGCCTTCAACATGCGTTGATACCGTTTTGACTAAAAAGCTGCGAGTTTATTCTTCACTATCTGTGAACCAGTTCATCATCTTATCCCACTTGGAATCATTGTAGCTTTTCACCTCAGCTTCAATCTCACCAACTGTCTCTTCCTCGACTCTAGGAACGACCGTCACTCGCTCGTTACCAGTCCGAAACAATTCAGGCAAAGCCTCGGCAACGTATTTTTCAGATTTCTCAGCTGGAATCTCATCACCATCGGGAGAATATTCCCGACCTAACTTAGGGACCGCATTGACGACTAAACGCGTGTCCAACATCTTGGATTTCTTGGCAGCACGAAACATTTTCATCTGCGGACCGTACCCATAACCCATGTCTGCAAGTGTTTTTACTAAATCGGCAATGCGATTGCTGCAGATCTTCTTCTCTTCCTCATCCGTTGCATAACGACTTACCGCCACCATGCCATTTCCGTTTGCCCGCACGGTCAAGCCAGTTTCGACGTGCAGAAAATTATCTGCGACTGTTTGTTCCGCCCCGAATACAATAATTTCAGGACGCTTCGATCGAGAGAAATGCAAGAGCGGATCTGCGTCCGAAGGAACAACGTGCAAGAAAAAGTCACTCGCCAACCAGTCGCCGGCAACCAATGAATCGTTCGGCGATTGAGCTCGCAATGCACGGAATGCCCCATAACGCGTTTCTGCGCTTTGCAAATTCAACAAATCAGCCAGGGCAATCGATGCACTTACATCATTAAGAGACGACAATGCGGTGAGAGCATTCCAACGAAACGCCGGTTCTTCTTCAGCGGCTTTTTTCAAGATATCAACCCCATCATCATGCTCCATAAAGGCCAACGCCTGAGCCGCATGAAACTGAACCTCCAGGTCATGATGTCGCAATGCACGCTTTAACGCAGGAACTCCGTCGACCCCAAGGGCCTCCAACCTGATTGCCGCCAAACCCGCTTTTGCTGGCTCCCCAATCTCCTGCTCCAAAACCTCCTGCCGGTTCACCCGATCTGTTGCGGACTCCGAATAAGCGATGTTCTTGATAACCCCCAAATAACGTCCGATGTTCTGCCGATAATTCTCAGGTACCAAAAGCACGATATCTCGATTCGTCTTTGGCTCCGCCACGCCTTTTTTACCAGTCGCATCATCGGTGTCAAAACGGTCATTGATCGCACGAGAAATCCGCATCGAAGTACTGGCCGGAACATTATCCTCACGTACTTTTAAGCCAAGCGGCCGATCGACTCTCGCCTTACCACCGCCGAGCACAACCCCACGAAGTTGATGGGACGGATCTTGCTCCGATTCAAAAAGAGCATCCACAAGAATTCGTCCCTTCCCGTAACCAGTAGCACGCCCCTGCTTCAAGCCACCGCCAAGTCGCGCCATCGGTTGCATTTTAGTCTGCAAGATCATTCCGTTTTCGAGGCTTTTTGCAACAGAACCTCCTACCGTCACAACCTCTAAATCGTAATATTCACCCTTCCTAATTCCAGGCGGAAGCATTCCTTTGATTACCACGATCTCCGTATCCAAACTCGCAATTAGCTTGCTAGGATTATCGATGTTTGAATTAGAACTGAGGGATTTAAGAACAAGATCTCTCTGAACATTCGGTTTCGCACTACTACCAGTCCGTTCCAAATCGTACGCCAACCCAACACCCTCTACCTTCGCAAAATTTAAACCGTAAATTCCACAAAGGTCGCCAACATATTTGGTCGTTGCTTCATTATCTTCATATAGCTGACTAATCGATTTCGCTTCGGGATTTTGTCCTCGCTTGATCAAGTTTTGACAACCCACCAAAGACAAAACCACCGATACTGCCAGACAACAGATTCCCAAACTGAGAAAACGTTCATTTCCTCGGGCCGCATCTCTCGACTCAAATGCACTTCGCAATGTCATATCGCGCCTTCCCTGGCTCGGTCTTGCTTTAACTCTATTTTTAAACGTAATTCATACGTTAACGATTAAATATCTTTCTCGAAATTACGTTCATTCGCAAACGGGGTCAACGTCAAACATCTTACTGTAATCACCAATCTCAAGAATCAACACTTTAGGCAAACAAGAACCTCACAAGTGCTAGCAATCTCGCCAGCTTGCCACATAAACCTATTACAGCATGGAACACATACTACCGAACTGCGATTGCCCGAGGCTTTTTTTGCAGTCACACCTGCGATAGCATATATTCCAGCAACACTTTGATTCTTTCTGCGGCTCGATAACCCAGGACACTACACCAATGCGACCTCTCCAAATTCTTGGCCTGATCCTCGTCACTTTCGTTTTTACGCAAGTACCTCAGCTAGACAAAAAACTGGTAGCGCAGACAAAAAAACGGCCAATTGCACGGGTCTTTATTCTGGCTGGCCAGTCAAACATGCAAGGGCATGCCGTTGTCGATTTGGATCACCCCGAATATTACAACGGCGGAAAAGGCATCCTGACCACAGTAATGCATTCTCCTGAAAACAAATTAAGAATGTCACATCTCGTTAATCCAGACGGCACCTGGCGCGTGCGAGACGACGCCTTCTGCTGGTATCGAACCGAAGATGAACTCAAAACTGGCGGGATATCAATTGGATTCGCAGCGTACGGCGGCGAGCCTCACCATTTTGGACCTGAAATGCAATTTGGGCACGTGGTTGGTGACGCGTTCAATGACCCAATCCTAATTATTAAAACAGCCTGGGGGGGAAAGAGTCTGATGACTGACTTCCGGCCTCCCAGTTCTGGCGGTGAGGTCGGTCCGTTTTACATTCGCATGCTGGAGCAGCTTGGAGAAGCGATGGAAGACGCACCAAACAAAATCGCTGCGCTCAAGAATCACGAGCTTGTGATCTCTGGATTCGTCTGGCAGCAAGGCTGGAACGACATGTGCAATCAAGACGCAATCAATCAATACACTGATAATTTAGTAAATTTCATTTCAGATATTCGCAAGCAAGTCGGTATCCGAGACATGCCCTTTGTTTTTGGCGAGCTAGGAAACGGTGGCCCCGCAGAAGACGGCAGCATGAGAAAATTCCGTGATGCCCAGGCGGCTGTTGCGGCAAAAGGAATCAAAAACGTTTCGTATG
>CALKNI010000176.1 GCA_938091115.1 uncultured Pirellulaceae bacterium
ATCAAATATAATTTATCAAGCCGAGCTCAGATTCTAACTAATATTTCAAGTCTGTGTGTCTTGATAAAATCGAAACATGGATTTTCAGATTAAAAAGCAACGTAGAGTTGCAGCCATTTGTACCGTGGACGACACTCAAAAATAGTCGGCGTTGGAAGTTGTTGCCAGCAATTTGTCGTCAGAGTGCGTCGACAATTCTTCAAAAGGTAAATACTTGATACTCGAGAGTGGTAAGCAACGTAGACCACTGGGGTTCACAACCAAGATTTTGATTTCATTGTTGCTTGGTTTAATTTGCGGATTGTTTTTTGGGGAAGCGATTCAGTGGATTAAATGGGTGGGTGATGCGTTCATGGGATTGTTACAGATGGCAGTTTTGCCATTTGTTACGGCATCCTTGATTGTCAACGTCGGCTGATTGTCAACTGAAACTGGGTGGAAATTGTTACGTATTTCTGCAACAGTGCTGTTGGCGTTATGGATGGTCAGTCTTATCGCTTTGGCCATTTCGATTAAAGCGTTTCCGACGTGGGAAACCGGTTCCTTTTATGTAAATATTTTCAACGAAGTTCCATCTTCACCAGATTGGCTGGAGTTGTTCATCCCCTCGAATCCATTTGGTTCGTTAGCTAATAACGCGATTTTTTGCTGGAATAAAAAAAAGCCAGCAACACCCAAGGTTTTGCTGGCTTTTTAGTACCGGTGAGAGGACTTGAACCTCCACGGGGTTGCCCCCAATGGATTTTGAATCCATCGCGTCTGCCAATTCCGCCACACCGGCAAATACAATTAGCAGGTTCGAAATTGTAATCAAATCGAAGCCCGATCGACAAGTCCTAACCTTGCTCTCGGGTGATTTTGAAAACAATCGCAAAGAAAAAGGTGGCCTTAGGTGCGTAATGATTCAAGTAGTGGCGTTTTGGAGATGATTCGCGACGCATAAAACCCGACCAGCAAACCAACGGTAATAATTCCACTAAACATCAAGCTCAATTCGGGCCAAGGAGCAGTTGCCGTCCCTACCAGCCAATGGGGGATTGTTGTAAACAGGGCTGAGAAGATTCCAATGCCAAGGCCAATGATTAATAGCCAAGCATTTTCCAAAACGACCATTTTGGCTAAGGTGTTTCGTCGAAATCCAATGGCCCGCATTAGACCGAGTTCTTTTTTTCGCTCTAAGACACTGCGGATTTGAACGGCAGCGAGACCGAAAGTACCCAGCAGTAAACCAAGTGCACCGAGGGTTTGAAATGTACTGATGTAGGTGTTTTGAACCGACATGAAGTTGCTTAACAGAATCTCGGCCGAGCGAGCATCAAATCCTTGATCGCTAAGTCGTTCTTCCAGTAATGCTATGTCAGATTCGCCCGCGTTGACTGGATTAGCCTGTTCTCGAATTAAGAAGTACTGATAACCGCCAATCGTTGGAAATGCTTTTTCAAAATCTTGTTCAGAGATTATGAGGCTACCTTGAAGAAGTGTGTTTTCCAGAAACCCTACTACCCGAATGTAAATTGACTCACCAGAATCATATTCAATTTGTTTGATGGTGTTCAGGATATAAATTTTTAAACTGTAATTTGCTGTGTTCTTATCGATTACGACTGGAATTGGATCCTCTGCAGTACCTAAATGCGGCTGCGGTGAATCAAGTAGTCGCCACGGGTTTTGTTTTTCTAATTCTGTTGAGGCAAGCGAAGCACTCCACGCGAAGCGACCCGCTTCTCCTTTATCGAACTCTTGAATGAATTGTGGATTCACTCCGAGGATGCGCGGCTGAGATGATTGGTAGAGGTTGTTGCAGCTTGCGTCTTCCCCTGGTTTAAGTCGCAGGGCAGAAATTTTGGTTCCTTCCCGAAGCTGATGTTCAGATCCGAGTGCAAGTTTTTGCCCTTCAATGTTATTTAAATCGTAATAGATGGGTTGGCTGCTTTGGGCAACCCATTCGAAGCCGGCGGTTCCCCGCTCGGAGGGGGTTAAGCGAAATGAGCTTACGGCAGCAATTAAAAAACAGGCAACCGCTACTAATCCAATCGTTAAAGTGCTGCGGAGCGGATTTCTTTGGAAGCTCATGATTGCCAGGCGAGAGAGATTCAATCGTCCGGATGAATGCAGTTGGTCGGATTTTCTAAATGTCCGGTAAACTGACATAAGCAGTGAGGCAAGGATCAGAAATCCTGCTCCCAAAAACGCACCTGCCTGCGCTTCGCCGGCTAGTTGTGTGGCTGCAGCAGTCAGGCAGACGGCAGTAAATGCAAGGCTGACAATGATCGCAAGGGTGGTTTTACGTGTCTTTGATGAATGAGTTCCAGGGGATTCTAGTTGTCCGCTGATGAGCAAATGAACTGGTTGGTTGCGAGTTCGTCGCAAGGCCCAAGCTATCGTTAGAACGCAAATTATCACACCGCTAAAGAAACCGACGCCCAGGCTCAGTGGCGAAATGTGGATGGTCAAAAACGGTCTAGCTATCGCGCCAACCCACCATGTCTTGAGGCCAAATATCATGAGCCAAGCGTATCCTATTCCAAGTGAGACGCCCGCAATCGCTCCAAGGCAAGAGACAGATGCCATTTCGTACAGGCAAATTTGCCGGATCTGTGTTTGTGGGAACCCAATCGCTTTCATTAAACCGAGTTCGCTGGCCCGCTGCTGCAACCCGAGACGGAATAGTAGCGAAACGAGAATTAAAGCGGCGCCTATTACAAACATGCTTAATGCGAGAAACAGAAAATCAAACGGCGTCGAACCCGATGAGGCGTCAATTCCCTGACGTTTAATTTGAATTAAATGAAGCCCAAGTTTCGCGTCTTCTTCGATGAATTGAGTTAGCAGTGTTTTAGACACATCCACTTTGGAACCAGCGGAAATAGGAATGCGAAAGCTCGTGATGTTTCCAAAACGACTATCCCAAAGCTTTTGTCCCATCGCGAGTGAGACGAATGCTTTGGGGGTCGTTCTGTGGTTGCCCCAGTAGTCATCATCTTGCGGTCTGATTTTGCCAGCGGTATCGAAGGGTAAATCCCAGCTTTCGATGGATTGTGCATCGGTGACTCCTGGAACTTCGGGAGTTAAATTTGGGTCGTTTGCGAGGGTCGGACACTGTTTGAATTCCGCAGGGCTAATCTGACCGCGACGAGAAACTCTAAACGCTTTATCTGGCTCGGTAAGTTTGGCAATGTCAACCACAGTAAGTTCTACAGATTTTTCTTTTTGAGCGCCGTGAGTTGTTTCCGGTTCGAAAAAGGTCACGACGACAGAATCCCCCTTCGTCGCATTGAGATCATCGGCTGCCCATTGATTGAGGACGATCTCGTTGGCTTTGATTGGGGCGATGGGCCGGCCCGTGAGTGCAGAAATCGGTTCGAATCCATTGTCAAAATCGACTGCTGCAACCATTGAGAATGGGATTCCTGAATCTGTCTCAGATTTGCGGATATCGTTAGCAAGGTAGG
Organism: uncultured Pirellulaceae bacterium; assembly: GCA_938091115.1. Taxonomy (GTDB): domain Bacteria; phylum Planctomycetota; class Planctomycetia; order Pirellulales; family Pirellulaceae; genus Mariniblastus. Next base: position 3,453 of record CALKNI010000176.1, read on the forward strand.
TGAAGATTGGCATCGCGGTCGGAAACGCCGTTCCGGTAGACCGAGCTACTTCGTCACTGAGGACCAGGCGATCGGAAGAGAGACTCCAGTAATCGAAAATGGTCGTTTCATTATTTTCAATGGAAAACGTCTGAGTCGCACGTTTTAGAGATAAGCCAAGGTCCTCTAACGAAGGACGGAGAGACTTTCGTAGTTTCTCCGAATTTACTTCGGTGGGCAGAGTTTTTCCCTTACCACTAATCACGATAATGTTGGCTTGAGCAGAATCGGATTTATGCTTCAGTACCGAGCGGGCGAGTGAATCTTGCAACAATTGGATCGAAACATAAACGTTGTAAGGGTCAGCTTGGGAGGGGTAGAGCCCAAATCTGCCAAGTCCTTTCATCGGTAAGATCTGGATGACGGTCAGATCAACAATACTCTCGATTAAATCGCTCTTCTTCCCTAATGCGCTGTCAGCGGGCAGTTGGTTTTGTTTCGGAATCCGAACTGTGATTTTGGCGTTTCCAGACTTAACTTCGGCATTACTGATTTGGAGGTCGTCTGCTACCGCTTGATTGATGATGATGCTGTTTTCGTCGAGTTCTTTCCGGTGGGACTTCTCGTATCGTTCAAATTCCCAAAATCTTGGGGTGATTCCGAGGACGGTAACCTGTCCCGCCCGCAGCTTGGAATCGGTTGAGTTCTGGACCGTACCACCGGGGAACAGGATAGCTGGGCTCGCGAGTGTATAGTTTTCTTTAAATTCGGAAGTCTCACGAATGTTTTCAGCGAGTGATTGATCGAAGAAGCCATCAGAGAGCATTATCTCGTCGATCATGCCAAGGCGTTCTAGAGTAAGTTCGCGAAGGCTGTTCCGCATGCTGTCACCGACAATTAACGCGCCAGTGAGTACAGCGGTTGCCGCGGCAACGCCGAGAGCAATCGCTAGGTTAGTGCGACGAAAGTAAAACAGGCTCTTGATTGCGATTTGCCAGCGATTCATACGGGTGCGAGCCTCCCATCAACCAGTCGCGTATTATTTTGGAAAACCGAAGCTAGTTTGGAAGAGTGGGTGACACAAATAAGAATCATGTTGTGTTGGCTTTGGAGATCGAGCAGGAGTTGGCCGGTTTTTTCTGCATTCGCTTGATCAAGACTGCCAGTTGGCTCGTCTGCTAATAATAAGACTGGCTCTCGAATTAACGCCCGCGCTACCGCAACTCGTTGTCGTTCACCGCCGGATAAAGCCGCAGGCCGGTGATTGAGCCGATCGGAGAGGCCAACGGAATCAAGTAAGTCTTTGCCACGTTGAATCGAATTCGAGTCAGTTGCGTTTGTGGACACCATCGGTAGGAGCACATTCTCGAGTGCAGTCAATTGCGGAAGTAGGTGATGCTCTTGAAAGATGAATCCAATATTTTCGTTTCGGAATTGGGCGAGTTGATTTTCATTGAGTTCAGTAAGGTCGCTTCCCATTAAACAAACGGTACCCGAGCTTGGCGAATCTAGAGTTCCTGCAATATGGAGAAACGTACTCTTTCCACTACCACTGTCACCGATGATTGCCATGTTTTGGCCGCGATCAAGTTCCGTGGAGATACCGTCAAGTATTCGCAACGGGCCTGCCGGGGTGTCGAACTCTTTGGTTACTGTGTTGGCAACAAAATCGGGCATGGAGGCCCTCCGTAGGATTGGTTTACCGGTTTTAAATAATTTGTTTAGTGTTTCACTATGTTCTTTTATTAGAACCAGACAAAGAACGAGAACGATTGTTTTGTGGTTGATTCAGTTAAGCGAGTCGACTTGCCCTTCGGAGTCAGCAGGGCGGGGAAACAAAGGGAGCGAATACAATTCTAATGGTTCTCAAGAAGAGCCATACACCCCAGCCCATAAAATGAATACTCGACGTCGTGGGCGGTGTCCCAGGCTGCAGCCTGAAAACCGCCCTCAGGGCGTTGCATTGATTCTACGAACCGGCGGTACGAGGCAATGTCTATTTCCTCAAACGCATCGAGGTCAATGAGTGTCAGTGCCCCGGTAAAAGAACTTAAAAGGTCAGCGATTGGAATCCGCGTATTAGCACGAAGGCCTCCCTCGTCAGTCTGCATCTCTACTAAGAAGTCGAGTGTGGTAGCAACCAATTCGGGATCTTTTGATTCATCGATTGCATTGAGAATGAGCAGGCTGGCAACTGCCGCCGCTGTTGGGTTGGTTCCAGGGCGTTTGCTAACTCGTATTTCGTGCCAGCCGCCTTCGGCATCCCGTCTTGAATCCAGAAATCCAATTGCCTTGTCCGGCTCAGGGATCGGGCATTCAATTAGTTGTAATACAAGTAACACGAGAAAAGTGTGGTAGGTGCTTCCTGCATTTCCTTCGGGGGCTTTGGCGTAGCCGCCATCTTCGCGGCGCAGTGTTTCGAGGAAAGTGGCTACTTGTGTTCGCCAGCCTGGGTCAGCATCTTTGAAAATATCTTTGCCAGAAGAAACTTTTAAAAGATTGGCGGCGTAAAACAGTGAGAAAAAATCGACGATGGTTTGGCGAGATGACAGTTGAGGTTTGAGATACGATTCGATGCGGTCAGCAACATCTCCATAGAGTTCACCCAAAATGGAGAGGCCTCGCATTGCGAATGTCGTGTAATAAAGATCACTCCCCCCTTCTCTGCCGGAAAATCCACCGTCGGGTTGTTGTGCGGAGAGGAAATAATTCTTGTGAAGTTCGCGGGTCTCTGGGGAAAGTTTACCAACGCCCTGAGCCAGTCGAACCGTCAGGTTTTGCAAATAGACTGACATGAAAATTAAGTCACTTTTAACAAAGGACAAGGACTGTTACGGATCTGCAAGAAATGGCTTAATCGCATTGATGAATTCCGTGGGCGTTTCTACAGACCGAGGACGTTCTCCGTGTTTCATCAAACAACATACAACTGTAATAGAACCGTCTGCGACCGGCGTTTCATCACGAAGAAAACGAAACCCATAGGTAATACTCTTGGTTCCAATTTTGTTAACGACAACCTCAATGTCAATCACTTCTTCGAATCGTATAGAAACTCGATAGTCGCAAGTAGCACTTACTCGTGGAAAGCTAATGTCGCGACCGTCGAGGTTGCACATCACACCGAGGTCGAGACTGCGAAGTAAGGCGTGTTCTGCCTGTTCCATGTAGGCAAAAAAATTAGAGAAGTGCACAATGCCTGCCATATCGGTTTCGCGAAACTCAACTCTTCGTTTCGTTTTAAACACTTCGGACATACTGGCCTCGCGTATTGGGCGGTAGGGGCACTCAACTTAAAATTTCAAAAAAAAACCTGCCCGGAATGATCGGCAGGTTTGACTGTTTTATTGTTCAGCGGTGAGGGGTGCTACGGGTGGGAATCAAGCACGCCCGCATCAACTAGTCGCCTTTGAACGGTAGTAAAGCCATGAAGCGGGCTCGCTTGATTGACTCCGTTACCGCATGTTGGCTAATCGCCGTGCAACCGGTTTTTCGGCGACCGACAATCCGACCGTGACGGTTGATCAACTTCTTGAGCAGCTCAACGTCTTTATAATCGACGTACATTGGACGCGGGCGTTCACCGTCTACGTACAGCGGATCTCTGCGGGCTGTTCGAGTTTTCGCTTTAACCTTACGACGTGTGGTTTTTCTTCGCATTTTCGCCAATTGACCGATAGCCTCGTCTAAATCTAATTCCAACAAAAATTGGACGGGTTCGAATTACGAAACCGTCCGTAGCTCGGCTATTATGCAAATTTGGCGGATTATCGCAAGACGTTATTTTAAAAGTCTTTTTGCAAGAGTTGAGGTTTTGTTCAATTTTACTCGTTATACTGTGGCTTTTCGCGGGCCGCCGCAATATTTCAGATAAACGAGTGAGTGTTTCTATGATCAAATCCATGCTGTTTAGTATCATTTTCGCCAGTTTTGTCATGTCCGCCAATGCTCAGGATTGTGCCGTTCAAGCGCCGCACGAGATGTTTGTTGGTTCGGAAATTTCAGTGGAAACCCTAAAACGCTCGAAAATTGACGACTCCAAGTCGGAGGAATGGATTCAACTGTTTAACGGTAAAGATCTCACTGGTTGGACACCAAAAATTCGCGGCCACGAATTGGGTGTCAATTATGGCGATACTTTTCGTGTCAAAGACGGTCTGCTGACGGTATCGTACGATCAGTACAAGCCAGAAGACTTTCTGAGCATGGATGGTAAGAAACGTAAAGACTGGGAAAAATTTGGCCATCTGTTTTACAAAGATACCTACTCGCATTACCTATTGAGAGTGGAGTATCGATTCACTGGCGACCAAGTGGAGAATGGTCCAGGGTGGGCTTTTCGCAACAACGGTTTAATGCTACACGGTCAGGACCCGGCGAAAATGAAGCTTAACCAAAAGTTTCCCGTTTCAATTGAAGTCCAATTATTGGGTGCTGGTGATGCAGGCGAACGAACGACTCTCAATTTGTGCACACCTGGCACGAATGTGGTGATGGATGGAAAATTATTCAAACGCCATTGCACAAGCAGCAATTCGCCGTCGTTCCGAGGTGATCAGTGGGTAACGGTTGAGGTAGAAGTCCGTGGTAACGATGTCATTCGCCATTGGGTTGATGGAAAGGTGGTATTGGAATACACCAAACCACAATTGGACGAACGTGATGGTGAGGCTCGCCCACTAATCGTGGATGGAAATTTGATGCTCGAAAGTGGCACCATTTCTTTGCAGTCTGAAAGCCACCCAACTCAGTTTCGCAAGATTGAGTTGAAGAAACTTAGTGATGAAAATCACAGTAATTAATCGGAGGCCTGCTTGTTCTCCCCGTGACGGGACGAGAGCGTTGTGTATTTTTACTTGACGCACTCGTCAAGAATCGCCCTATAGAGAGGCAGTGGGGGGGGTGTTATCATAGGAAGCTCAAGCGGTAGAGCTGTGGGGGTCGCCAAGAACCCGTTTATTGAACTTTAAAAGGGATGACGAAGATGTCTCAACGACGTGAATTTTTTTTGAGTTTGTCCAATGGTGCGATCTGCATTCTGGCGATCTGTCTGCTAATGCTGACGGGGTGTGAGAAAAAAGAAGGCGTCGCTGGTGGCGGGTCTAGTGACACTGGTCGGAAGTTTATTACGGTTGGGACCGCGCCTGCGGGAGGCGCATTTGCTCCCGTTGGAAACGCGATTTCCAGCGTTGTCGAAGCCAACAAGGGGGAACTCAACTGGGTGGTTACAAGTCAGGGCACCAAAGGAACTCAAGAAAATATTCGAAAACTAGAATCCGGAGATATTGAGTTTGGAATGGCTAATGCTGCTATTGCTTACTTTGCGAACCTTGGAGAGGGAGCCTGGAAAACGCCTCATGCGGTCCGGACTGTCGCGACATTGGCGCCTAATGTTGGGATTTTTGTGACTACCGAAGGATCCGGGATTGAGAAGATCTCGGATTTGAAGGGCAAGCGAGTAGTGCTTGGTCCTGCTGGGGCCGGCTTTGATTACTTTTTAAAGCCCTTGCTCGCAGCGCACGGTTTAACTTATGACGATTTGGGAGATGTGATTCCAGGGAATTATCTGTCCGCTGCAGATATGTTGTCCGACGGGAAGGCAGATGCAGCATTCATGGGAGGCGCGATTCCAATTCCAGCTGTTACTCAATTGTGTGCGACTCAGGACGTCGTATTTATTAAACTCGATCAGGATGCCCCAGAGAAGCTGAAGGAGTATCCATTCTACTTCCCCGTGCCGGTAAAAGCGGAAGCCTACAGTGATTTGAATGAAGACATGGTGGGATTGAATGTCGGTAATATGCAATTAATTACACACGAAAACGTAGATGAAGATGTCGTCTATCAGCTGACCAAATTAATGTACGAAAACCGTGCAAAAATTGCTGAAAAGCATCCTGCCGGGAAAGCCCTCAATCCTAAAAATGCAACGAGAGATACAGGTGTTCCCTTTCACCCAGGTGCGATTAAGTTCTACAAAGAAATTGGTATCTGGCCGAGTGCCGAATGATGACCGTTGCACGTCCACGGGGCAAACATACCTTCGGTTGCTAACTAATAGCTTATCGAAAACACAATCAACCAATCGCTTCCATCCATGACTGATCGTTTCGCATCCAGCAAGAATTTTGTCTATTGCTTGTTGGCGGTTGTGTTGTCGTTATTCGTATTGGCTGCAGCTAACTTCAACGTTTTTGATCCACAGCCTAACCTTGCTATGTTTGGGATGCTGGGCTTGTTGCTCGTGTTTCTCAGTCGACCACTGGTCGAGGAGAAACCAGACTGGCGATTGGGTCGCTCAATTGATATTGGCCTGATGCTGTTAACTGTTGCCGTTTTTGGTTATATCTTTGTGCAGAGTGAGCAGAAACTGCAAAGTTTTTGGGTGGACGGCATTCTTTTGGGGGATCGTGCGGGCAGTGAAAAACCTCTTGATTTTTTCATCGCTGGAACCGGGCTGATATTGATTCTCGAGGCAACGCGAAGGGCGATCGGCTGGACGTTGCCGGTTCTCTGCAGTCTATTTATTGCCTACGCAATTTTTGGAGCCAGCATGCCGGACTGGTTGTTCCCGCATCGTGGTTCTTCTTGGGGGCAAATCGCTCAAAAGTCGTTTTTACAGTCGGGTGGTGTATTCGGCGTAGCCCTTAAAGTTATGTTTAATTATGTCTTCTTGTTTGTGTTGTTTGGGACATTACTTGAACAGACAGGGGCGACTGCTTACGTCATTAAACTTGCTCGTAACCTATTTAAGAATAGCTCTGGCGGGCCTGCGAAAGTAGCTGTTGTTAGCAGTGGTTTAATGGGGTCCCTGTCCGGAAGTGCAGTTGCGAATACGGCCACGACCGGTACTTTCACGATTCCGTTGATGAAAAGCTCTGGGTTTGACTCAGAATCCGCTGCCGGAGTGGAGGCGGCAGCAAGTTCGGGGGGGGCTTTGATGCCGCCAATCATGGGAGCTGGTGCTTACATGATGCTCGAGTTGGTTGAGCCAGCGGTGACGTATGTCGAAATTATTAAGGCTGCACTGATTCCCGCGATATTGTACTACACGGCTTTACTGTTGACCGTGCACTTCCATTCCAAGCGCATAGGTGCCCAAGCGGAGAGCGATATTGAGCCGGAGTCAGAGGCCCCGATGTCAGCTTATCAGGGTTTTGTTTTCTTCGGAGCTTTCGTGATTTTAATCGCGATGCTCCTCACTGGTTTTACGCCCTATCGGTCGGTCAGTATCAGTCTTATCGGGATTTTAGTTCTAAGTCAGTTCAGTGAATTGACTCGATTGAGTTTCCCCAAGGTCATTCAAGCGCTGGTGGGTGCAGCGAAAGGGGGGATGGCATTAATCGTCGCGGCGTCCTGCGTCGGAATCATTTTAGGTGTGGTTGACTTGACTGGTTTAGGAGCATCATTGCCGGCTAAGATTCAAGCATTCGCTAATGACAGCGCAATTTTGGCGCTAATACTTTTAATGGTGTCTACGATTGTTTTGGGGATGGGCTTGCCCTCTGCTGTTTGTTATCTGTTGATGGCGATCTTGGTGGGCTCGGTATTGACGACGTTGAAGACGCCGCCACTTGCTGCTCATCTGTTTATTTTTTACTTTGGAATGATGTCGATGGTTACTCCGCCAGTCGCCTTAGCTGCTTATGCGGCGGCGGCCATTGCGAAGGCGGATGTAATGAAGGCTGCGTTTGCAGCATTTCGATTTGCTTTGGTAGGGTTTGCTCTTCCTTTTGCTTTTGTGCTTAAGCCCGAGTTACTGATGCTGACGATCAATAACGAAGCCGCTCCACCGTCGATGGTCGTCATGATGGTAGGTATCACTCTCGTTGGTATTCTTGGCCTCGCGGCATCGATTGCCGGATATGCTTTTAAGGTGTTGTCATTCCCCGTGAGAAGCGTTTTGCTGGGACTGAGTCTGCTGGTCTTTTTTACCCGCTGGCAGGAATGGCAGATCGCGGTTCAGTTGGTCGCGGTAGGAATGATCGTAATCCTTATGGCAATCAATTATTCGCTTGCGAGATCGGAACGCATGTGAACAATCGGTTGCTTTGTAAGCGACAAATCTTCGTCAGTTTTCGTTCTCGGTCCACACCGTCAAATAACCGGAGATGGACTCAACGTATTCAAAGAATTCTCGATAAAACTCATCAATGCCGAGTGTAGAACTGTCACCAATCACAATCAGTTTTCGACGTGCTCGGGTTAAAGCGACGTTCATCCGTCGGCGATCTGCGAGAAAGCCAATTTCGTTTTGGGGGTTGCTTCTGACCAGTGAGATAACGACCGCTTCTTTTTCCCGGCCTTGAAACCCATCGACAGTGTCGACTTCCGGGCCTTCACCTGCGAAAAGATCGCGAAGTAATCGTACTTGTGCTGCGTAAGGGGCGATCACAGCAATGTCATTTTTGGGAAGTCCAGCCTCCAGCAGCTTCTGGACTTTTTTGACGACGAGGTTTGCTTCGTTAGGATTTCTTTTACTCAGCCCATTGGGTTCTAATTCTTCATCCCAGCACGCGCCTGCGGTATCGATGAAGCTCACGATTCGTCGGGAGAATTCAGACGGTTCAATTCCATCGATTTCATGGAGTGTGTGATCCACGACCGAAGGGTGGGCTTTTAATTCGTTTTGGTAGAACTGGGATGATGAAAAGTTCATGATTTGATGGTGCATTCGGTACTGAACAGTCAGCATCTTGGCCACGTCATCGCTGTATAGTTCTATTTGCCGTTCCATAAGGCTTTTCGCAAACCCTTGCTGTGCGGCTTCGCTGGAGAGAACCGTTGGAGGTAATTGTTGGTGATCGCCGGCCAGCACGACTCTGTCGGATCGCAAAAGTGGAACCCAGCAACCCGGTTCGGTACTCTGGCAAGCTTCGTCGATCACAGCCAGTTCGAACCATCGGTCAGCGAGCGTATCTGGGTTGAAGGTTGTGGTTGCGCAGATTACATCGGCTTGATCAAGAATTGAATTGATCGCTTGGCGTTCTAGCCGTTTCGCATCTCCCATCAAGCGTTTTGCTTCTCGCTTCATGCTTTCGCGAGCACCTCGCTGGGGTTTCGCACGCGTCCATTTTTCGGATTGGCGAAAGAGCATTTCCGCTTCTCGAATCATGTCTTTGATGACGGCGGTGTTTTCGTGTTGTTCGACGAGCCCATCGAGTGAGTAGTTTCTGAGGCGTTCTGTGATTCGGGCTGGGTGGCCGATCCTGACCACTCGCATGCCAGACTGAATAAGTCGGTCTAGTAAATTATCGACCGCCGTATTGCTTGGAGCACAGGCGAGAACTTTTTCCGACCGGTTAACGGCTTGGATAATAAGTTCAGCAACTGTGGTGGTTTTTCCAGTTCCCGGGGGCCCATGGATGATTGCCAGATCTTCAGCGGACAACGCAAATTTGACTGCCGCTTTTTGTGATTCATTCAACTGGGTTTTGAATTCAATTTCGAGCGGCTTAATATTGAATCGTGGCGATTTTTCGCCCATCAGAATTGCGCGGAGATGGCCGAGTCGACCTCGAGAATCTTTCGCTGTCATGATGGCGGCAAGTTGTCTCTGGCGGGTGACTTCGTCCGCGGTAAGATCGATCCTAAACACATCGCCGCGAGGAATGCGGTTAAGGGCAATTTGGATTGAGTTATTTCTCTTGCGGCTGACAACGCCGGTCTCTGATTTTCCGTCTCGTTGAAAAGGAGAAACGACTACTGGTGCGCCAACGCGAAGTCGGTGCCAAGGCATCCGCAACGTCTCGTTTCGCCGTTGAAAGGTAACGAGTTGATGTCCGCCGAGTCCTCTTACTTCATCGGTGACAACCACGTCGAGGATGGTTTCCCCCGATTTTTCTGCGTCGCCGGTGTTCTGGATTCTGCGTCGCTCTTCCATTCTCTTGATCTCAGCGGCGGATTCCATGGCGAGCCATTCTGCCATGTCGACAAAGTGTTTTTCAGGTTCTGCCGATGTAGATTTAAGGCGTCTTCGAGATGACATAGGTAGCGGAAGGCTTTCAAATTGTGTCAGGTTTTCGTTGCCTAGGTCTAAGCACGAAAAAATTTGTCGAGTGTTTTTTGAGAGGGTGGTGGGGTAATAAATGAGGTAACGAGCATCGCCATGGTCGAGCAGAGAATGATGGCGACGACTGGCATGATGGGGTATTCACTGCCAAACGGGGCAAGTGTGAACTCGGTATTTGCACCGTAACCGGATTGCTGAAATAAATAGAGCCAACTTCCCACCATCGCTAAGGTTCCCGAAAGAGCGCCGGCGGCGGTCAATCGTTTCCAATACAGCGCGGCAAAAACCACAGGGAATAGACCTGCAAAACCACTGAAACACCAAACGGCCATCGTGAACACGCTCCGATAGCCTTGCAGGCTAAGTACATAAGTAATTCCCACGATCAGAATGATGAAGAGCCTCGCAATCCAAACTTGACGTTTTTCAGATATCTTTGATTCATCGAGATAGTGGAGAACGATATCATTCGTGAAAATTGAACCGATGCATAAGAATTGACTGTCGAGGGAAGACATGATCGCGGCTAAAATCCCTGCGGAGAGCAGTCCTCCCATAAACGCTCCAATTTCCATGTTTACCATGTAAGGCAATACGTCGTTAGGTCGAATGTCAGGAAGGTCGAGTGTCGTTCCCCAGACTCCAAGTAAGACACATGGAACCCAGACGATCATAATAAAAATAGGATGGCAGATTACGGGCACTTTAAAGCTTGCAGAGGTCTTGGCCGTTAGCCAGTGTTGGAATAAGTGTGGGAACATTGCGACCGAAAGAGGAATACACATGTAGCTTAAAAAGAGTGTCTGGCTCATTCCAGCTCGGGTTAATTTGGAAGGCGGTACTTTGGAAGTGACATTCTTTAAGCTTTCCAGTAATGTTTCTCCCTCTCCTAAGCGGTTGGCAAGCATCACAAAAGTAACAACCCCGAGTCCCATAAATACGGTGGTTTGGAACGCATTTGCCCAAGCCGTTCCACGCATTCCGCCAAAGAATACATAGATCAAAACCACGCCGCAGATCAAAAGTGAACCATATTGAGAGGGAATGGAGCCGTTTTCTGAGAGTCCCAGATTTGGAAAAGCTCCTTCGGTTAAGACGGCTATCACACCTCCGCCTGCCATGACTCCAATCAATAGGTAGGGAATGATCAGTCCGACGAGTATTGGGAAAAGGATTAGACCGATTAAATCACTTTCGAGGCGATCACGGAAAAATTGAATTTGAGTTGAATAACCATGTTTTCTTCCGAAGCGGTAAATTTTTACTCCGACGAGGAAGAAGCAAAGGGAATGAATGATTCCACTGCTCGATGCAAGCATCCCGTATACGCCGATTCCTTTTTTAAATGCTTCACCCGATGAGCCAACCAATGCGAAGGCGGTCATCGTGGTTCCAAACATGCTCATCAGTAACAAGAATGGTCCAATGGAGTGGCTGGCAAGCAGGTAATCGTTCTTGGTGCCGCGAAAAAGTCGACTGGCGAAAAACCCCAACCCGAGAAGAAGGCCGAGGTATACTAAAATAATCGAAAACCTAATTTGGCCATCGTTCATGGCGAGTAGATAGATCATGATTGCTCACCTGATTCAGAGGTTTGCTCGTCAACGTTGTCGATTTCCGGCGGCCAGGCGAACGCGCACGCAAACCACCAGACAGCTGCCGCACCTAATGAAATGCCGATGTGATAGGTTAGCCCGATCGGAAGGAAACCCAGCGACAGTTCTTCGCGGTTCCAGTTCCAAAAATCCTGATGAAGAACCAACAGGCTTAGCACCATTAAAATAATTACTAATCTCATTGCCATGTCCGTTTTGAATGGGAAGCAGAACACCGCTCAGTTTAAACCACGGTACTTTCCGCAAATAGCACCCGACTTGGCGAAAATCAGAATTAGAAAACTGAAGTGAGCTTTGCCATCAATTTCTAGGCTTCGAATTCGAAACGAGAATGTTTTGGATAGAAGGCCAGGGAGACGATTTTTGAACTCGATTAATCGTGTAAAGTAAGCGCGATATTACCTGAAAAACAGACGTCAGCATCGTGATTGCGTTTTCGGGGGCGGTCATTATAAATGCCGCAGTAAAGCAGCCTTCCATCAGCCAGTTTCGTGTATTGGGCAGGGAGAGGCGCAGGGTCTGGTTCAGTCTCCACGAGTTGGACTGTGTCGTTGTCGCTTGGATTGACATCGGGGAAATTGATATTGACCCAACGACCCTGGGGAAACGGCCGTTCCATTATTTGAGGAAGCGTGTTTTTCGCCATGCGAACTGTTTTTGACCAGTCGAATGGCTGTTTGAATTTTCGAAGGTGTTGTGATAACGCAATTGCTGGGCATCCGAACAGGCTGGCTTCTCTCGCTGCAGCAACCGTGCCTGAAACACAAGTGTCAGCACCCAGATTCGCTCCTTTATTAACACCTGAGAAAACCCAGTCAAATTTCACGTCGAGTTGGGTCATTGCAACGCGAACACAGTCTGCGGGGGTTCCATCGAGGGCAAAAGAGCGGTCTTGTTTTTGTTGGAAACGCATGGGGCGTTCAAATGTTAGCTGATGAGAGATTCCGGACATGGGTTTTTCCGGAGCGACGGTCCAGATTTCACCAAATTGCTGAGCCACTTTTTCCAGAGCGAGGAGTCCTTCAAATCCCCACCCGTCGTCATTGGTCAGAAGAATATTCATAAAAACTTAAGTGAGGCGATTCAATTGCTGGACGATTAAGTGGAAGGGGTTGGCGGGCATTCACTGACGATTTCAAGTAGTTCGATTGCAGGCGAACCGTTGCAGTAAATTAGTGCAGTTCTGCCATAGCATAAAGCGCCAGTTTCAAGTCCCAGCATGTTTGCCAGTTCTTCGCCGCATTCAATTTCCAGCAAGCTCAGTAATTTTACAATCCGAAGTACATCATGGTTAATTAAGATTCGCCCCAGCGGCGTTTCTAATTTTTCGATTTCTTCCTGAACCTCTTCGGTGAGGTATGTTTTGTTGATCCTCACGATTCCAAATTGAACCACACAGCCATCGGATTGTCGCGTAAGCAGAATTTTTCGAGAGTAATAATTTTCGTCGGTGTGGGTTTCCATGACGACGACATCGACCGAGCACTGATGGCGTTTCTCAACCGTTACGGTCATATGCTGGTCATGTGCCAGCAGAGAACGCCCGATTGTCGAAAGTTGGTCGGCAGCTACCTGTCTAAAAACGCCAAGATGGTTTGCATCTTGGTAGAACAGGCCAACCAGTTGTTCCAGTTCGACATCTGCAGATTGTGGTGTTTTGTCCATGGATTAAAAATCGTGAGTTGCCGGAATGAGATAGTGTCGTCTTGAGAATCAAAATCGAATAAGTCAGGAGCTTTCCATTGTCACGGATTGGACCAAGTTGATACTATGACGATGGCCCAACGGATACAATTGGAAGAACTTCTTTGAACGACAGGTGCTGAATGTCGATGGTGGGCTTCACTTCTGCGGAGTGGTCGAGCACGGTGTCGACAAGATAATACATTAGTCGACGAAGCTCGTCCGGTTGGATCTCATCGGCCACTTCTTCTGCCTTTTGTTGGTGTTTGTCGACTAGCTGATAGGCTTTGGCAAAAACTCCCGCTTCAAAATAAAGCGCTCTGGCACGTAAAACTCTCTGTTCAGAGGAGAGGTTGGAGCGTCCGTTAACTAGGTCCAGTAACTCAGTTCGCTGTACATCTTTCAGGTTTTCAAGAGCGAGAGCTAGAAGAACCGTTGGGCGGCCCCCAAGCAAGTCACCACCAACTAGCCTTTTGTTATCGTCGTCTTTTTCCCAATCTTTCAAGTCATTTAGGATTTGAAAGGCCACTCCGAGATTCCTTGCGAAGGAGCGAACCGGTTGGAGATACGGTTCCGCCGATCCAGCTAAGCGAATGCCGCTGTAAAACGCGGCCTCAAATGCAGGTGCTGTTTTCAAAGCGTAAATTTTCAGTGCATCAATCGGCTTGAGGGTGCGGTTTTTACTGTCGCGCCAAATCAGTTCGGCTCCTTGGCCTTCGGCCAAACGCTGGTGCGATTCGGCGAGGTAATCCAGGATGTCGGCGGCCGTCTCAGCCCCGAGCTCCTGTCGATCTCGGCTTACTAAACGATAGCCCATGCCAACGAGGTAATCTCCAACATTGATGCCGGTCGGAACACCATATTTTATGTGCAGCGTTTCGGCACCATATCGAAATTGATCGTTGTCCTCGATATCGTCATGAACCAGAGAAGCTTTGTGAAAGGTTTCAATTGACATCGCGGTTCGGCGAATGGCGTCTGGATAATCGGCAACCACTTCGGAGCCATGTGAGAGCGTCGCCTCGCCGCCACTAACGGCATCATAAACAGCGAGCGTTATGAAGGGCCGGGAGTGCTTTCCACCAGCAGATAAAAAATCGTAGGCAATTGCTTCGGTTGCTGCGATCGGGTCGAGTGCGCCGACGCCTTGTCCATTCGCTTCTGCAAGTGATTTTCCAGCCCTGATTCGCGGCACCAGTCGTTCCAAATTCTCGCGTTCAAAAAGCTTGGAAGATTCGCGGAGAAGGTGGATGTAACTACGTGTCTCTTGTTTCGATTCTTCGAAAGGGACTCTCACCATTTGCTCAACCCAGTCTTCATCGACACTGGTATTTCGGCAGTCACTGGAAAGCAGAGGAACAGCCATGCAGGGAATTCCCGCGAGCATGATCTTATCGATCGCTTTCTCGAGGACATTGAGGCAGGCAACGCCGACAATTGCGTCGACATGGCCGCTAACAATAATTTTGAGCACGATCGGCGATCCCTCTGCGACCAAGACTTTGTATCCGAGTTCTTCCGCAGAGGCTCGAAAATCGGCAATGCTACACGCGCCGCACGTTTTGCAGGCAAGCCCAAACTCATCGTAGTCCGCTGGGCAGCCTTCTGCATGTTTGAGACAGTGCGGTAATAAAAACAGGCGTCTAGAGTGAGGGATGGATTTGATTTGTTCTTCCCAGAAACAGCTGGAAAGAACGACCATGATCCAACCCAGATAGCCTTCGGGTTCACCGGCGTCAATTAACAGTTTTCGACACAAAGCCTCTAAGTCGTCTTTCGACGGAGGAACGTTGCGATCGAGGGTGTCGGCAATTGCTTGGCATTTAAGGCGTAGCGATTCACGTTGCTCCTTCGAAGAAGGAACCATTTTCAGATGAGCAGTTTTTCGCCGGCGCGATCGGCGAACCGGCTTCTCCGATTGGGATTGATCGTTTGCGATATCCGTTTCCGGGGAACTGTTTGTTTTGATCGTCGTCAAGTTAATTCCTAACGGTTATTAAAATCGCGAATCAAACTTTGAGCTTCATAGAATGAAGCTGGATTTCGGTCGCGGATAAAGTGTTCGTAGTTTCAGTTTTAAGTTAATTACTAAGTTATGGAACTCTCGTGATCTTCTTGTAATCGCAAAGCGTGATTAAGAGTCGAAGTTGCAAAAATAAGCGGGTACAATTTTTCAAAATACCAAAGCTTGGCGAAATAAAATCCAATCGGCCACGATTCAGTAATGTGATTTGACTCGGTTGCGTCGAGTAACCAGCGGATGCCATTTTGAGCGGCATTCTGGGAACCCGGGTTAGGATCATCCAGCATAATTTCTGTGCAAAGTGCCGTCTCCTCGACGCTACTTTTGCCCAGAACTGGATTTTGCCAGTTGGTTGATGGACCTCCGCCCCAGCCCCCGTCTTCGTTCTGATTTTCACGTATCCATCTTAAACCAAATTGAGCTTCTTTGGTATCGAATAGATTTGCATCGCGGTAAGCCATGAGGACTTTAGCGGTTCCGTAAAACGGGTTAATGTCTTCCGGCATGTCCTGGTTTCCAAACCAAAGCGGAAGCCAGCTCCCATCTTTCTCTTGCTGCTGCTTTAAATACTCAAATCCGGTTTTAATCGCACGGTTGACCTTTGTTTTACGGTTTTTTGTGTCGCGAATTTCGTCGCGCCAGGCAAGAAAACTTCGAATGACGTGAGCCGTGAGGTCCGTTCCGCTTCGGTCGAAGGGAAGCTTTAGCCAACCACGGCAAAATGTAGGCCAACCTTTGTCATTGTTTTGTAAGTTGATTAACCAATCGACTCCAAGTTCGGCTGATTGCTGAATTTGGGAGGTTGGGATTCTTTCCTGCTCTCTCTTGGGTGCGTTCATTACGCTTATTTTTTTTAGGGCAAGTAATGCCCCGGGAGTATCGTCTGCGTCGGGAACGGCGCCGCTAAGGTCAGTCCAACCCCAGCCCCCCGGTGCCGCTCCGGTAAACGGGTGGGTTTGCTGATTTTGGCAACTCATTACCCAGTTAATACAGGTGGCCCACTGTTGAGAATTGGTGGAGTACTCGTTAGCAAAAGAATCGGGATGACTCGCCAAAGCATTGATTGCCAAGGTTGTGTTCCAAGTTGCCAAATTTGTATCGATTGGCCAGCTTCCAACGGAAGCGCCTTCGATGCGAAAAGAGTTTGATAGAAACTGAATACCTTTTTGAACAACCGGGTGGCTTGCACGATCAGTTTTAATAAGAGCCATGGAAACAAAGCTAGTAAGGGGTACCGCTTCTAAAAATCCACCGCTGGCGGGAAGCATTTTTTCGAGCACTCTCAGGCTCGGCTTCACGAAGCACTTCAAAACGATTCGGGAAATTGGATTCCGTGGAGGGTCCAGAATGAATTTGGCTTGACCAATTGCAACTAACGCGGGCACAGCGTAACTAACGACCGGCAGCTGGATCAGACTGTAAAAACGCCTTGGGACACATGCTGCAAAAAAAGGAAGTTTTGCAACCTCTTTCCAAGGGGCAATCCCAGCCATGGCACAGTTCGCGAGAATTGGAACTGCGAACGTCTTGTCCTTGCCGTATCTCCTGCGAAGGCCGTCGATACCTCCCTCTGAACTGATGTAAGATTCCGCTCGCTCAATTGAATCCTTCAGTTCAATTGCTCGATCGCTCGCATGCAGCGCTGCGACCACGAGCATGCTGGTGGAAATATTCGAGTAATTCAGCCCAGTGTCTCCCCAACCACCGTCATCATTTTGTTGTGACTTAAGCCAGGTTAGGCCAGCTTCGACTTGACTGTCGATTTTCTGAGCCATTTCAGTTTCGCAAGCATCGGATAGTCGATAAAAAGAGAGTGCGCTGATTGCAGTTGCGGTTGAAAGTGCCGACGCTGAGAGTTGGCCCTCCCAGTGACTCTGTGCCCCGCGTTCACTTAAAAGCAGATCACGCGCCTTTTGACTTGCCAGTTGCAGTCTTGACTTTAAGGAAATCGAATTAGCGTGGTCAATTGAAATCGTAGTCGCCGATCTTTGAGCTGGGTTTGAAATTTCGAG
>CALKNI010000177.1 GCA_938091115.1 uncultured Pirellulaceae bacterium
AAAATGAAAACACCGAAGCGTCTGTTTTTGGCGCGGGTGGCATTGGATTGTCACAAAACTGGGACACGGTATGGGGTATACGAGTTCATGCTTCATCTTGTTCAGAGGCGAGTCTTGTTGGCTCGTTGATCCGCAGGTTTAGGGGGTGTTGCTAGTTGTTGAGCGGTGAATCGGGAAACTGGATTTTTGTTGTACCGAGTAAATCTTGCAGGATGTTTCTACCATGGCGAACTAATGCCTCATCCCATAGGTTGCTCGGGTCGGAAAAAATCTGATCGGCGCTGCTAGATCCGCTGCAATACCATAGCCCGTGATTGACTTCTGATTGAAGTTGTCCCGGTTTCCAGCCAGCGATACCGAAAGCAATTCGGTATGGGGAATTCTTTAGGTTAATAAGTTCTTTAAATTTATGAGCTTGCACAGTTACGAAAATTCCGCCTGGCATTTCGATTTCCCCGAGAAGGTGATTTTGGTGAATTGCGAAGACTGGCCCATCAATCGGTCCTCCACTCACGAGAAAACGGTCGTCGAGATTTTGCCCCGTTAGTTTTCGCCATGCAAATTTAACTTCATCGCCAGCCGGCTGGTTGAGAGTGACTCCAATCGTTCCGGACTGGTTGCTTTGCAAAATTAGAATGACTGCCTGCTGAAAGGGTGTGTCCCACAGTGATGCCGTCGCGATGAGTAGCGAGCCGGGAGTGAATTCCGGAGTGGAATCAAACGGCATCAGTTCGGAAGTATTGAATCGATTAGTCAAGAAATCCCCCGTGGTCAAACATGAACTTGAGGTAATGCAAAGCTGCTAGGGCAAGTCAGTAATTAAAATGAAGTCTTGTTCGCAAGTTTTTTTCCTGATTCATTAGGATGCAAATTGCGTGCCGAGTGGGCATTGTTAATTTAATTTGGGAGATACTAACGAATCGGTCTAATTTGTGAATCATTTCACACCATTTCATTTGCAATGGCCGGAAATAGTCCGTTACTGTAACAACGCTTACCAGTGAAAATTCTGAGACGGAGTGCCGCTTGCCAAGATGTCAGGCATCCTGTCAGTCGATTCAGAGGGGGAGTTTTTGATCTGGAAGTTTGGCTGATTTTCGTTAGTCAGACCGACTGGCTTTAACGGCTTGTTTTCGGTTGAACGTCTCTTCTGCCGTGCTCGGCCTAAAGTAGATAGGTTGGAGCTTCCAATGGCTCTCCCGTTCTCCAGCGATGTGTTTTTTCTCAGCAAGGCGGCCGATAAGGGAGGCTGAGCAATTTCGGTCCTCTTTATTCATAAGCTTACAACCGAGTTGAGTTGTTAGTTCCGATGTGAGGGCGTTTGGAATCCCGGGGCCGGTAATGATGTCGTCTTTTGAAATGGACGATGTCCAGTTTTCAAATTCGGTAACCTGACTGGAAGAGATTTCTTTCAAATGTAAACGTGATTGATCGTCTGAAAGTGCTTGGTAATACGATGAGAAAAGTTGTCCTCTTTGCGCATTAATCACCGGTCGAATTCTTAGTTGATCAGCATGATCATGCGAGTCACTAGCGAATGACAATTCTGCGGCTCCGAAAGCGAGGGCTTCAAGCGTATTGATTCCTAGAACCGGGGTGTCCGTGGCATAGGCAATGGTTTTTGCAGTTACCACTCCAGCTCTCAGAGATGTGAAGGAACCGGGGCCCTTGGTCGCAGCGATGAGGTCGATGTCGCCGAAGTTAAACCCAGATTGATCGAGTGCCGCTCTGATCATCGGGGCTAACAATGTGGAAGCGCCGGGAGGAAAAATTCGCGAGGTTTTTCCTTCCCCTTTTGAGCGTTTTCGGACAAAACCATGGGGAAGTGCATCGTCATCCCCTGCGTTAGAGCGAGTGGGTTGGGGGTTCGATTGATCGAGGAATTGGATTGAATTGAGTTCCAGCACGGAATGAGCATTGTCCACAATTGCTACCGAAAGTACTGTCGAAGACGAGTCAATTGCGAGTGTTAGCGATGCCATGAGCGGGTTGGATGCAGGAAAAGGGTGAATCGGAAATGGATTGAAATTAAAGCTAACTTGGTATCACTGCCGGGTTCGGATACGATGATCAACTAATTTGCACATTTGAAACGACCGTTACAGATGATTCAACCACAATATTTTTACGAGTCATCAAATCAATTGCGTAGGATTGTCGATACTTGTAGACTATCGCGGCGGGCTAACCTGAAGGAATACGATTGTTAGTTCGTTGGATTAGCTAATCGGTGAATTATAAATCATCTTAGCAAATCGAAACGTGATTAGAGAGTGGTCGAGTTTTTCCGAAATCAGCATTTTTGTTGGTTGGCTCGCTTGTGTTTTTCATCTTGAATCAAGTAAGGCTTTTCCGTGCAGCGTGCAATCATTAGTGACATACACGGGAACTTTGAGGCACTGACTGCAGTCCTAGGTCGGATTGGTGATATCGGTGTCGATGAGATCATTTGTCTTGGCGATATCATTGGATACGGACCAAACCCTCTCGAATGCCTCGACACAATTATTGATCGCTGCCAGTTAACCATTCTCGGTAACCACGATCAAGCAGCAATTTTTGACCCAGACGGGTTCAATCCGATTGCGATGAAGGCGATATATTGGACGCGGGAGCAGTTGGAAAACGATACAGCTGACTTCGAAAAGGCTGATCGACGCTGGGATTTTCTAGGTGAATTGCCTCGTCGTCATGATGAGGGTGAGTATTTGTTTGTCCATGGGTCGCCGAGAGATCCTACTAATGAATATGTTTTCCCAGAAACTGTCTACGAGCGTGATTTACTCGCCGTGTTGATGAGTCGCATCGAGAATGTTTGTTTTCAGGGGCATACCCACATTCCGGGCATCTTTACCGAGTCCGGCAAGTTTGTCTCGCCAGATGAATGTGACCATTTTTTTCGGCTGGATGCTAGTAAATGCATGTTGAATGTAGGGAGTGTTGGCCAACCTCGAGACGGCGACGCACGATCCTGCTTCGTCGTTCTAGATACCGACGAGCGAACGGTCCGCTATCATCGTGTTGAATATGATGCGGAAAAGACCCGGCAAAAGATTTATGGAATTTCCGATCTTGATAATATGTTGGGCGATCGACTGATGAATGGACGGTAAGAAAAACCGTTTTTCACCACTGATTGTGATTCCCGTCATGGAATAAAGTGATTAAGATACGCCCCTGTCGTGGTGGCTTGATGCTCTCTCAGTCGGGGAAATGTAGAATAGTCGCCTAGTTTGATCATATTTAACGCTCATTTAGGATGTCTCATGGGTAAACGCGCTATCATCAGCGACATCCATGGTAATTTTGAAGCTCTAACTGCGGTACTTGCTGACATTGAAACTCAAGGTATTTCTGAGATTTACTGTCTTGGCGATGTAATCGGCTATGGTCCCAACCCTCGTGAATGCATTGATTGTTGTCGCGAATTTGCGCTGACGTTACTTGGGAACCACGACAACGGTGCTCTTTTTGACCCCGAGGGTTTCAGTAGTGGTGCCGAACGAGCAATTTTCTGGACTCGCTCACAGTTGGAACAAACCGAGCATGATGGTGCAAAAGAGCGCTGGGATTTTCTTGCCGGTCTTCCGCGGACCCATCGTGAAGGCGATTTCATGTTTGTGCATGGCTCACCTCGAAGTCCTCTAAGCGAGTATGTTTTTCCCGAAGACGTTTACAATCAGCGAAAAATCGAGCGGATTTTTGGCTTTATCCAGAAATATTGTTTTCAGGGACATACCCATGTACCGGGTGTTTTTACCGAAAATTTCCGGTTTTACTCGCCAAGTGAAATTAGCAATACCTATACGCTGGGCGAGCAAAAGTTGATGATCAATGTGGGAAGCGTTGGCCAACCGAGAGACAGTGATCCCCGGGGCAGTTACGTAATTCTCGAAGGAAACGAGATTGAATTCCGACGAGTTGAATACGATCCCGCCCCAACACGAAAGAAAATCCTCGGGATTCCTGAGTTGGACGATTTTCTTGGGGATCGATTGTTGGAGGGGCGGTAGAGCCCAAAAGAGTCAGGCGTTGCATTCATGGGTTTTGGGCTCTTCGGGCAAGAATTCACTCTGCCCACGCCTAAACGGTTTAAATTGGGTAGTTTCTGTGCTTGCGGGGCGTGTTTTTGGGCGTTATCACCCCTAATTTCAATAGGTTGCGACTTAAAAAACCGTCTGCAATCCCCTTTCCAATCTGTGTCGATGATCAGACAATAGAAAATTCTTGATCGCGGCTGATGTCTATTTTCGACAGGCTTCAACGAGTCGACCTTTCCAAAGATTGCTTTCGACTGATTTTCAAACCCAGCTTTGTGGCGATAAAACACTTTTTCACATCGGATAAATTACGTGAATAGCGGACGTTTCCTAACTTTTCTTTTGTTTTCATCAGCGTTCATGATGACTGCGGTAATTTTGCAAAATTACCTAATGCCCGAGCCACAAGAAAATGTTGCCCAGCAGGTTGAAGGTGGCAATGGAGTTGCTCCAGTCGAAAATACGGAAGGGGAAGCTGGAGAAGGTGAGATAGCTTCCGGGGAGGCTGCGAAAGATTCAGCAATGGGTGAATCGGAAGTTGAGACGACGCCGGTTGAAACGCCGACTCGGATCTTTGTCGACGAATTTGTCACAATGGGCTCCCTCAATCCTGATGGTTATGATCGTTATTTGGTCACGATCAACAAACGCGGAGGAGCGATCTCTCGAGTTGAATTGAATGTGCGCGACGCAAATGGTCGCTACACCTATCGAGACCTTATTTGGGAAGGCGGCTACATTGGCTGTCTTGACCCAGAAGACACTCCAGAAGGGGTTCGTGTTCGAACGGTTGGTGATGGTACTCCGGCGGCGGTGGCCGGAGTAATGGTTGGAGATTTTATCCTGTCGGTCGACGACGAGCCAATTACCTCGGCAGATGATTTTGAAGATTACTTCGAGAACAAGACGACGCCAGACAGCTTGGTCAAGATCACGGTAAAGCGAAACGGTGAGGAGAAGAAATTCGAAATTGGTCTCACGGAAAAGCCAATTCAGGTGATTCGACCGGAGCCGGGGTTAGTTGACGACCAATACGATTTTCCAGAATCATTTATTCTCTCGCTGGTAAAGCCAGGGGCAATTGATGAAGCGTGGCCAGATCTGGATGGCGATATGAAAGACGCCAATTGGGAAGTTTCCAAAGTCACGAAAGATTTAGTCGAACTAAAATTCGAACTCTCAGAAACAAAGCTTAAGGAGCTTGGTTATCAGGGGCCAATCACCGTATTTAAACGTTATAGAATGCCGAAGGTTCCTGTTGACGCACCGGCAGACTTGACCTCTCGGACTTTTCATCTAAATCTTGAAGTTGAAATTAAAAATGGATCGAATCAAGCTCAGCAGCTCGCGTACAAAATGGATGGTCCAACGGGGTTAACTGCAGAGACGTGGTGGTACGCCAATAAGATTCATGGACGTCAAACGGCGATTGGCTACATCGCTGGTGCTCGTGATGTCGTCGGTTCGAACGGAGTAAATTCATACGTTTTCTATGGCTGCCCGGAAATTGTTAAGGGAGCTCAGAAGACAATTCCAAAAATCGATTTCATTTGCGACCCCGGCTCTAACGACGCCGGGGAAAGGGAGCTCAAATGGGTCGGTGTTGATTCGCACTATTTTAATGTCTCCATGATTCCTAACGTGGAATCTGGCGAAGCGTTTATGACCAATAGCGTGTGGGCATACGTCAATAGTCGACAGGGAAAGCTTCCTGAGATTCCCAAGAATGCGAGACTGCAAAAGCTCGTTGACTGCACATTTCAAATGGTAGCCCCCGCGGACCTTGCTCCCGGCGGGAGTTTGGTCAAGTCATTCGATGTTTTTATTGGCCCCAAAGACCCAATCGTCCTGAAGCAGTATGGTCTAAGTGATGTGCGAACCTTTGGCTGGTTTTCATGGTGCTCGATTGTGCTACTCAAAGTTCTGCATTTCTTTTATCTGTTAACATTCAAAACGAGTTATGGTCTTGCGATTATCTTGCTGACGGTTCTCGTGCGAAGTTTGATGATTCCGTTATCTCGCAAAGCGGCTTTGAACGCACAGATGATGCAGCACCTTCAGCCTCAAATGAAAGAGATTACGGAGAAGTATAAAGACGACATGGAAAAGCGGGCGGCGGCCCAACGTGAACTGTATCAAAAGTACAAGTTCAATCCGTTCGGCGGCTGTTTCATGATGTTTTTTCAGTTGCCTGTTTTTTACGGTCTTTACAAAGCTTTGAATGTGGATATCGCCCTTCGCGATCAACCGCTCATTCCCGGGATGCAGTGGTGTAGTAACCTTGCGGCGCCCGATCAATTGTTCTTTTGGGAGAATTGGATGCCGGCAGTGCTTGCCGCGCCAACGGGGTGGCTGGGACCGTACTTCAACATCCTGCCGATTTTGACCATGATTCTGTTTATCGCTCAGCAGAAGCTATTCACTCCACCGCCGACTGACGACCAGCAGAAGATGATGCAGAAGATGATGACCTTTATGATGATCTTCATGGGCGTCATGTTCTTCAAAGTGGCCGCAGGATTGTGTATCTATTTTATTACATCGAGCTTGTGGGGTATCATTGAGAGGAAATTGCTCCCCAAACCCGTCCTGGACACCGATAAACTCGCGTTGGAGGGTGGCAGTTCACGCGCTTCGAGAAAGCAATTAAAGGCCGAGGCTGCTAAGACAGAAAAGCGTGATTCTGAGGCCGAAGCACGTCGCGTGAGAAATGCAGAGCGAAAGAAAAAGCTGAAGCAACGCGGTAACTAAATCATGGTTTCGCTAGATGTCGATGATACCATTGCAGCAATTGCCTCCGCTCCTGGACCGGGGCTGCGGGGGATTGTGCGCATCAGCGGTCCTCGGACTGTAGGTATAGCGGAAGCGCTCTTTGAGAATACTGACTTGCATGGATTCCCCAATCGCACGCGGCCTACGTCGACAAGTGGCCAAGTAACCGTCGACGAAGGTCTTAAGGTGGATATCGATTTGTATCTTTGGCCGACGCAACGGAGCTATACACGGCAGCCGACTGCTGAGTTCCATTTGATCGGTTCTCGCCCCGTGCTCGAGATGGTTTTGAACAAAATTTGTGGTTGTGGAGCTCGCTTGGCCCGACCAGGTGAGTTTACGTTGCGAGCCTTTCTTTCGGGGAGGATTGATCTCACACAGGCCGAGGCAGTTCTCGCAGTCATTGATTCGTCGGGTGAACAGCAACTTGACACCGCCCTGCGGCAGATGGCAGGT
>CALKNI010000178.1 GCA_938091115.1 uncultured Pirellulaceae bacterium
ATCCTCAACGGCGACTAGGTTTGCCCCAAAATTCTCTCTGGCTCTTTCGCGATAGGGTTCGTAGACATCGGCAACACCAATGAATTCACAATCGTCCTGGGTTGCAAAAGCCTTCATTAACTGAGAGCCGCGATTGCCAACACCAACGAATCCTACTCGAACTTTATCTGACGGTAGACCAGCCGAGGCAGTCGACGACATGGAAACCGCAACCGCAGACGCAGCACTGGCCTTAGCAAATTCACGACGGGATAAATGACGGCTCATGAGAGATCTCAACGAAACGAATAGTGAATGGCAAAAATTCCGAGATCGTTATGATAACGCAGTTTTCAGTTGGAATAAAAACAATTCCCAAGTCACTTACCCCTCTTATCCCATTAAGACATCTCTTGGTTCGGTCCCATCGAAGGGTGACGCCCAAAGAACCCCAGAATTAAGGCACCCGAACTATTTAAGCAGCGAATAGCTAGTCGCGTAGGAGATCCGCAAGGAACATGCGTTCGAATTTCCGAACAGTGAAAGAAGGCCTACGAGTACTAGCGCCTAAAGGCGGTTTGGGTGGCTAAACTTGTTCGCGAAGCGTGAACCAACTCATCACGGCCAAAAGCAGCGAGCAAACGACAAAAACAATGTCGATGTACATATTCGCGAATTTAAACGGCGCAACCTGTTGCATCCCGGAAAATCCAAGAACTAAGTCGGCAAGGAATAAAGCGAAAACGATGATAGCGATCGTTAGCGCGGCGATACAAAGCCCCTTCTGCACAGAAGTTATCCTCAAAATTGCGTTCGCGAGTCGGACTTGCCAAAGACAGCTATCCGATCATCGCCAAAAATAAACAGCCCGATTCAAATAGAACCAAGATGCCCGTTACTAAATATTAAACTCTACGTTAGTATAAATGGCCTTTGGGTGGTGTCACGATGGCATATCAAAGAGAATGCGATGAACCTGCTTTCAAGTATCGACGATTCCGATTATCACGCGTAGTCCTTCCACAGAAGGTGGGCTTGTAGCACTTTTTCCAGTGTTTAGGCATGAGCATCGGAACGGTTTTCGATCGTAAACCCAATTTAACGCCATCGTAGTCCCTGATTATATGGATTGAACCACCAACAAACCAACCTCTTTCCCAAAAAATCTTTTCCTGTACTGTTGAAAAACGGCTTTTTTGATTTTGAACCAGCCGATATCTCGCCTGTACTCCGTCTTAAACAGTCTTATTAGGTACACTAAGAAGTACAAAATGACGCACCTTTGTTGTCATTGAGAAACCATCCAACAGGACAATTCCCTTATGAAGACTGCCGTTTATACCGGCTCGTTTGATCCGATCACTCTCGGACACCTAAATGTCATCGAACGAAGCAGTCGCCTCGTTGACCATTTGATTATCGGGATCGGTGTCAATATTGAGAAAACCGGTCTTTTTAAGTCCGACGAAAGGCTGGACTTAGTTCACCGGGTCACCGCCCACCTAGACAACGTCCAAGTCGAAACGTTCGAAGGCCTCGCAGTCAACTTCGTCAAAAAATGCGACGCCAAAGTGATGATCCGCGGTGTCAGACCGCTGACTGACATCGCTGCCGAATTTACGATGATGATGGCCAACCGCGCACTTAACGATGAGCTCGAGACCGTATTTCTGATGGCAGACGGTGAATACGCCCACGTCTCCAGTTCGCTAATCAAACAGGTTACTCCCCTGGCGACCGACGAACAGTTGGCGAGATTCGTTCCTTCCGAAATCATCCCTGATTTAAGAAAAAAACTAACCTCTTGCTAGGCTCAACTAGATCACGATAAAAATCACGCTAAGAGATCGAGCTTCATGAGATAACGTTCTTAGTCAAAACCAAGAGCGTTTTTTCAGCTAGATCAACGAGTGCATTCAGCCCATGTCTTGGGAGTTTCATATACGCGAACACGCTCCAGTGTCGCCTCTCCAAAGCAGCCGTCAAGCCACTCAAAAACTGCCGCAGCAATGTTCTCGACTGTTGGATTGATATCCGAAAAATAATCAATATCGTGGTTCAAATGTTTGTGATCGAGTCGGTCGATCACGCGTTCCTTAACCGTCGCCTCGAATTCCTCCAGTGAGATAATGGCTCCACTCTGATTTCCAACCGCATTGGACAGCGTAACATCGAGAACGTAATTGTGCCCGTGCCCTGCAGGATTGTTGCACTTACCAAACAACTGCTGATTTTTTTCATCGGAAAATTGGCTACAGTGCAAGCGGTGCGCGGCTGAGAATTCGAACTGCTGAGTTAACTGTACCATCATGCCTTCGTCTGTCGTGAGGTTCATATCTTGCTCTAAGTTGATTGAAAAATCTAAGTACGGATTGGTCGCTAGCGAAATAGATACCAAACTTGCAGCATGATCCCAACGCCTGAGTAACTCCTGACAAATCCCGCGCACCATCAACTCACCAGTTGGAAAACGCTGGGGATTAGGGATGAGAAGATCGGTCGCGATCGACCTTAAAAGCTCATCGATCAAAGAGACATTACAAAGAAAACCAGATTCCTCATCTGGTTCGCCCTCGATCACGCAACGCATGACGAGCGAGGGGACCACGGCACTGGTTGACGGCCAACCCGCCCATGAATTCTTTGATTCCGCCGCGCCGATATCATTCGGTGAAACAAGCGAAAATCGAATTTCTCGGGAGAGACGCATGATGCAACTTGAATTGTTTTCGTGAGTAGGAAAAAACTAATATTGAACCGTTACCGTAAATGCCTCGCCGCTCGGATAGTTCTCTGGCTCAGCAACACACCCCCAAACCGCTTCAGCGATCGCGCGAGGTTGAACGCATTGTTCGGCTGGAAAATCAGGAAATAGCCGCCTGAGCATTGTAGTCTCTACCGCCCCGGGCCGGATCGAGCATACTCGAAGACCAAGTTCCGCACCTTCATTCGCGAGCGTTAGGGTCATTAAGTCCATCCAAGCCTTACAAGCTCCATAAAACCCGAGCCCGTCGAAAGGGTCAACCGCTGAGAGTGATGAAATATTAACGATCACTCCCGCCCCCTGCTCCCTCATTTTCTTCCAAATAGCCTGCGTCAGATAAAACAAGCTTCTGACGTTGGTGTTGATGGTGGTCTCAAACACCTCCGGCGAAATTTCATGGAATTGCGAAAGCGGTGATGCGGCAGCATTGTTGACCAATAAGTCGATTCGCCCAAATCGATTCAGCGTCTTTTCAGCCACCTCCACAGCCTGCTCTATATTTCCTAAGTCTGCCACCATGGCAAAACATTCCCGACCGTTCAAAACTGCGTCGATCGCCCGCTTAGCTTCCAGCAAATTCGACTCTCGCCTACCGCAAATTGCGATCTCGTAGCCTTTTTCTGCGAAAAGTAACGCCGTTGCCAAGCCAATTCCACTGCTCCCGCCGGTCACCAGACAGACCGAATTGTGATTTGTTTCAAGATTCATAGGCCAGCTGTCCAATTATTGGAACTTCAAATTCGGATCGACGGTCGATTGTGTTACCTTACAGACGATTAAACAAATTGCCAATTCCCGCCAACAAAGATAAATTCCGGGTTTTGGTTCGGTCGATTATTAAAATAGCTCCATATGTTTGGGTCAATTTTTTTTGAATTCGGTTCTCCAGTCGTGAACTGGTCCCTGCATCGTAATCCATTTTATCTAACGGTTTGTCGTTATGCCTAGCTACCGCCGCCTCGGTGAAATTCCACCCAAACGCCACATGCAATTTGAAAATCCGGGCGAAAGCTATTTGAATGAGGGTCTGTTCTATGAGCATGTCGTAACGACACAGGGTTTTGATCGAGTTTACAGTATACTCTATCACCATCGCCCTCCGACGCGCGTCGTCTCAACTGAGACGGTCGGCAAACTCGAACTTAACGCTTGTGCAGATCAAGAACTTCGCCATCACCACATCAAATCCGGTGATCTTGCCAGAGGCGGTGACCCCATCACCGATCGCATCCCTATGATGTTCAACGAAGATCTTACCGCATATCGCGTTCGCCCAGACCGACAACAGGCTGAGATCTACCGAAATGCTGCTGCTGATGAAATCATCTTCATCCATCATGGCCAGGGGTATATCCAAACAACCTACGGGCGTCTTCCCTACCGCCGTGGTGACTATTGTGTCATTCCAAGAACGTGTAATTACCGCATCGTTAGCGAATCCATTTTGCAAGAAGACCATTTAATCATCGAAAGCAACGGACCTGTCCGGATCCCACAACAGTACCTCAATCAAGACGGGCAGATGCTTCTCGGCTCACCTTACAGCGAAAGAGATTTTCACAGTCCGCTCGAACTGGATTCAAAAGACGAAGATGTCAAAACGTCGATTCTTATCAAAAACGGCAGCCAGTTGACACGTGTCGTTATGGCCAACAACCCATTCGACGTCGTCGGCTGGGACGGATTCCTCTACCCCTACACTTTCAATGCTTGGGATTTTGAACCACTCACCGGTACACTCCACCTGCCACCCCCTTATCAACAAACCTTTGAGATGAGAGGGTTTGTTATTTGTACGTTCGCGCCAAGGCACCTCGACCACCATCCAAAAGCAGTCAAAGTACCTTACGTCCACAGTAACGTCGAAGCCGA
>CALKNI010000179.1 GCA_938091115.1 uncultured Pirellulaceae bacterium
GATCGTCAGTGTGCCTAACGGAGTCAAAGGCAAGACGAACAAGCCAGTAGAATTGCTGAGTCTCTATCCAACACTCATCGATCTCTGCGGGCTACCTGAGAATTCCAAGCTTGAGGGCGTTAGCTTGCAACCGTTATTGAAAGACCCCAAGGCCGATTGGAAGCACGCGGCGATCTCTACGCTTGGGCAGAACAATCATGCTGTGCGCGATGAGCGTTGGCGATACATACAATACGCTGACGGCAGTGAAGAGCTCTACGATCACCAAAACGACCCAAACGAGTGGCACAATCTGGCGGCAAGAGCGCTATCTCTTGAGGACACGAAAGTAATCGAGCGTTTAAGATTAAAGCTTCCCCAAACCAATCTGCCTCAACGTAAGGGTGCAAATTGATAATTCTCGCAAATCACATTAACAACAAGTTATAATAAATTGGAACAGTTTAGTTCTTCGTCGCGGATAACGAATAAACCATCCTCCGCCGCAACCTTGATTATTGGAAAAGGGTTTTGGGAAATAATGAGAATCGAAAACGCAGCAAGATTCTTTACCGCACTGGCCTTTTTTTTACTGCTTGCCACTAAGATCAAGGCTGATCAACTGCCTGATGAGCCTATGGTTTCGCCCAATGTTCTTTTGATCTGTATTGACGATCTCAACGACTGGACTGGTTTTCTCGGTGGCTACCCGAGTGCGATAACGCCTCACATGGATGCGTTGGCCACGCGCGGTCGAAATTTTACAAACGCGCATTGCGATGTTCCCGTTTGTTCTGCCTCGCGGGCGAGTGTGATGTCGGGGGTCGCTGCGACGACACATGGTAGTTACGAACTTGGACCCAAGTACGAAGACCTGCCGGCACTCAACAACATTCCAACCATGCAACGATATTTTAAAGACAATGGTTATTACACGCTGTCAGGTGGTAAAGTCCTGCACCACGGGTTTAGCGGGCGACTAGCCGGAGACATCGATCGCTCGCTTGGCCGAAAGAAAGGTCCTAATTCTCCAAAACCGCTCAACCGACCTGCCGACTGGAGTCGAGCCTGGGATTGGGGTAAGTATCCAGAAGATGACCTTGAAATGGCGGACTTTCAATTGGCAAAGAATGCCGCGGCAGCATTAAAAGAAACATTTGACAAACCATTTTTTATGTCAGTCGGTTTCTTCCGCCCTCACGTGCCCCTTTACGCTCCCCCTAAATGGTTTGATCTCTACGATGCAAGCCGGTTAGCGTTACCAAACAACCCGAAGTCTGATCTCGACGACTTGCCAAATAATTTTTTGGGCATTAACGACTATGCAGTAGCACCGACCCATGCAGAAGTTGTTGAGCATGGAAAACAGCGAAGCTTGACTCAGGCTTATTTGGCATCCATCAGTTTTGCCGACCATTGTGTGGGCATCGTTTTAGATGCGCTTGAATCCAGTCCCCACGCTGAAAACACGGTGGTCGTGTTGTGGAGCGATCACGGATTTCATCTGGGCGAAAAACAACACTGGGCCAAGCGTACGCTCTGGGAAGAATCTACACGCGTTCCCCTGTTAATCTCAGGGCCGGGAATCAAGCCGGGCTCGCCATGCCAACAGCCCGCCAGTTTGCTCGATATTTATCCGACATTAATCGACTTATGTGAGTTGCCCAAAAACCAACGGCTGGAAGGGCTCTCGCTTGTCCCGCAGCTCCTCGATCCGGAATCAGAAAGAGATCGACCCGCAATCACGTCTTCGTATTACGGGAATCACTCCATTCGTAGTAAGGATTGGCGTTTAATTGTCTATGAAGACGGAGCAAAAGAATTATACGATCACCGTAGTGATCCAGATGAATTCTATAATCTCGCGGACAATACCAAACACAGGGCGATTCAAGATCGGTTGCTAAAGTGGTTGCCAACAAAAACCACTCCCGAGTTCAAAACTAAATCAGAACGGTCTCGCAAGAGAGCGAAGTGAAGTTGCTAATGTCATTGATAATGAGATGGTCTTTGCGATTGTGAAATATCCAGCCAGAGAAAACGCGTAGATGCATAAAACAAGTCCACAAATAGTTTTCGTTTTGGTTTGTATCGCGGCATTGAACGCGATTTCGACGGGGGCGAACGCGGCTTGTCAGCGAATCGAGTCTATCAATTCAAATCAGGCGGATGCCAAAAAGCTTCTTGCCGCCTACTGCTTTGATTGCCATGGCGAGGGAGGAGAAGGTAGCCTTAATCTTGTCGGATTGTTGGAGAAAGGTGATTTCGATGGCACGTTCTTATTTGAAAATTTGATCACCGCCAAGATGCCTCCAAGCGACATGGAGCAACCTTCTTTTGATGAAAAGCGGGTGATATTAAAATGGCTTGCTGAACGTCAGAAAGAAACGGCTCCAAATTCATTTCGCCGAATTAGCAGGCATGAGTTCGTTCATGGCGTGAACGACCTGCTCGGGACCAATCTCGACTTGGCGAATGAGATTCCGGATGATCGTGGTACGAACGATTTTGATTCTGACCGGCGAATTCAGCTAAGTAAGGAACTGATCGCATCTTACTTTGCAGTTGCAGATAAAATGCTTGATCACGCATTGCCAGTTGATGGTTTTCCGCAAGAACAAATATGGATAACCAATAAACTGAAAGACAGTCATGAGACATACAATATCTACGTTCGCGACTACAAGGAAGGCACGCTGTTATCGTGGACTCGAGCGAACAACGGCAACAGTTATTCATTTTTTTACGATAACTTTGAGCCGCCGGCAGCCGGGTGGTATGACCTAACTTTTGATGCCATGAAGGTAGGTGAATTCGAGGGGGATGTTAGTATTCAAGTTCACGCGGGGAAGTACTACTACGCGGATGATCGCCCGCAACCGCAGAGATTGCTCGATGTCATTTCACTTGGCAATCGGCAATTAGAATCTCACACCGTCCGTGTTTTCCTAAATCCAGGGGAGAACGTGTCGGTGCATTGTTACTCACGGCATACGTACCGCAATAAAAATCCCAAGGAGGGTGCGTACATCAAGCAACTGAGAGTACGAGGGCCTATTCAGAATCAATGGCCGCCAAAATCGTATCCAACTGTTTTTGGTGAACTGCCCCTCAAAATTTCACCCAAGCGGATGCAAAACAAAGGGCTTGAACCAACCGTCGTTTCGGGCTTCCAATCCAATCTGCAGAAGATTGGTGGGAAGCTAACGGTCAGTAGTTTTCAGAAGGGAATGGAAAAAGAAAACATGCAGGACGGTTCTAACCGAACTTTCTGGCACACTCGATTCGAACCGACCATCGCTGATTCGCCCCATTTTGTAATTCTGGAGAACCCACGGCAGGTCGAAATAGAAGGGCTGTCCTACGCAACATGGTCGGGAGGTAATGGTAATGGGCAAGTCCAGAGGTTTTCAGTCTTTGTCTCAGATGACGGCAAGGCATGGGGCGATCCAGTCGTTGAAGGTGAGCTTGAAGTTCGATTAGCAAATGAGCAACCGATTCCTTTCACAAAACCGACAACAAAACCGTTCATCAAGTTTTTAATTAATGAATCGTTTAGTTTGGATGGACGGTCGCTGGCCTCGATTGGTAAGCTTGATGTCGTGGTCGGATGGAAAATAGAACACCCAAAAATCAAAGTCGTTGTTGATTCAATTTCCTCAGATGATTTAGAAACTGTCATTCGCCGATTTGCTGAGCGTGCCTTCTCGTCTAATTTGAGTGATAACGAACTTGAATCCTATTCCAGCTTAGGACTGTGGCCATTGGCGAAGAATCAGGAGTTCTCCCAGTCGGCTAAAGCGGCGTTGAAAGCCATGATTGTGTCGCCTCGTTTTCTGATGGTGCCTGGCAAGCACTCCAGTTTGTCGCATTCCAAAATTGCTGCACTCGCCCGTATCCTTTGGTTGTCATTGCCCGACGACGAACTCATTGGTCTAGCAAACGCAGGCCCAATGAGCGATAAGGTGCTTGCTGGTCAAATTGAGCGCATGCTGAGCGATAAAAAGAGTGACCGAATGATAGAGTCGTTTTGCGCTCAATGGTTGAATCTTCGGTCGTGGCGGACGATTACCCCTTCTCTTAAACTCTATCCGCAGTATGACGATCTTTTGAATTATTACCTACCGATGGAAACGACTGCTTACCTGCGCAATTTAATTCTGGAAGACTTACCGGTGGGTAACTTGATCGATTCAAATTTTTCGATGTTGAATCAGCGTTTGGCTGAGCACTACGAAATCGACGGTGTTGTTGGGCAGCAAATGCGTAAGGTCTCGTTTTCATCCGAAGTCCCACGTGGCGGGTTGTTAACCATGGGGAGCATATTAAAGGTAACCACCGATGGATTTGATACTTCCCCTATTTTGCGAGGCGCGTGGATTTCAAAAAACATTGTAGGTACACCACTTTCGCCACCACCTGAAGACGTGAAGGCGATTGAGCCTGAGCATGGCAAAACCGCTGCTACGCTCAGGGAGCAGATAGAACGACACAAGAGTAACCCGGCGTGCTATGCCTGTCATAAAAGTATTGACCCCTATGGCTTTGCGCTTGAGAGCTTTGATGCCACGGGTGGATGGCGAACAAAATACCGCGTTGAGAAACCACACCGCCGAACATTTCAATTCCGCTTGGATGGTTATTACAATCTCGCTCAGGAGGTAGACGCGTCAGGAGAAATTGGAAGCCAAAAGTTTGAAGATATTTTTGGGCTGAAAAAGGTTCTGTTACTGGACCATGAAAAAGTAGCCTATAATTTCGCGAAAAAGTTTTTCGAGTATGCCTCTGGTTACAAGCCAACGCTGAAGCAGCGAATCGATCTATTTAATTTAATTGAAAACGATCCGGATGACTGTCGAGTACGAGATTTGATCAAAAAGGTGGTGGCGTACTCGCTTGCTGGAGAAGAAAAATGAACCATACAAGTCGGCGAGATTTTCTGAAGTTTGGTGCGGCTCTGCCGCTAGCTCTCCATTCGCTCGATCTCCGCAAAGCGATGCCAAAGCAAACAACGCCACCACGTCGTGTCATGTTCATCTGCAATTCACTTGGATTCTATCGCCCTAATTTTTTTCCGGGCGCTCGAGGTGATTTGTCCAGTTCGAAGTATCTTGCTGAAATAAAAACCAGAGAGAAGTTAACGGTTTTTCAAAATCTCTTTCATCCCGGGATGGAGACGAGCAATCACGATTCGGAGAAATCATTTTTGACGGGAGTCCCTAAACCCGAGTCTCCGAATTTCATTAACTCTATTTCCGTAGATCAAGTTCTTGCACAGCAGATCGGAAAAGAAACACGGTTCCCATTTCTTCCCCTTAGTATTTACGATCGAGGTTGGGGATGTTCTTGGAATAATAGAGGAGTCGCGATTCCTCCCATGCATGACGAGACGAAGGTCTTCGATAAGCTTTTTGGGAAAGAAGATTTATTGGCCAAACGCGAGCAAATTGCCAATGACCAACTGGTGGTGAGCTGTCTCTATCGCGATATTAAAACGCTAGAGAAATCGGGCGGTGATGCTGCCAAGATTGACGCTTATCGAATCGTAATTACAGAACTTGAGAAACAGCTCGAACACGATGCATTCTGGTTAGATGCGAAAAAACCAAATGTG
Source organism: uncultured Pirellulaceae bacterium (assembly GCA_938091115.1). GTDB lineage: Bacteria > Planctomycetota > Planctomycetia > Pirellulales > Pirellulaceae > Mariniblastus. The sequence goes on from CALKNI010000179.1 coordinate 5,594, forward strand.
CCCAATACACTAAGCACCAATACGGAGTTTGCATTCTCGGCTAAGATCAAGAATATGCTAGAGCTTTCGAAGCTTGCTTTTCAAACAGATTCCACGCGCGTAATCACGTTTTCAATGGACTGGATTTATGGTGCGATCAAAGTTCCCGGTGCGACGGGTGGCTGGCACACGCTCTCACATCATGGCGGTAAAAAAGACGTTCTCGAAAAATTAATTCGAATTGAGATCGACATCATTCAGCATGTAAATAAGTTTCTGGCTGATTTAGATGGAATCAAAGAAGGTGATGGAACGCTGCTAGATCACACGACGGTAGTGTTGGGCAGTAATTTTGGTGATGCTTCCAATCACACCTGTAACAACCTCCCTACGATTGTGGCGGGTGGCGGCTTCAATCATCAATCTCACTCGGTTTTAGAGCGCCCGACCCCACTGTGTAATTTGTGGCTGGAATTACTTAACGAACATAACGTTGACGTAGGTCGATTTGGCAGCGGTGATCAGAATTTGAATCTGCTTGCTACTTAACGGTTCTGCCGCTGGCTTCGTCCCGATTCAGCCCCTCGCTATCGATCGTCTAAATCGAACTCAGTCAAAACCGCGGCATGGTCGGACGGGAATTCGGGGAAACTTCTTTTTGATTCCGAAGAGTGGTGCGAGATAACTTTCGAGTTGTTGGTTTTTAACCGCGAGCCAGTGGAATAGATAAAATCGATTCTCGTGTAAGGATCTCGATACTCAGGTTCAGGATTTTCTTTGACAGGAACAAAACCTTTGTCAGAAATGTAGATGTAATCAGGGCCAACTGTCGTCCAGGTGTATCCCAGCGTGGTGTTAAGAATGTCTGGATTCCCATCGCGAAACGTATCGGTGAATCCAAACTTGTGCATCGCCTTCGATGCTTTGATTGGCAGGATTCGCGATTGGTTGAGCTTGCTGTCCCGAGTGGCTGCCGTGTAATCAAGGTGCGAAACGCAGTTGAAATCGCCTGCAACAATGACCGGGACTTCGTTTGAGTTAGCGAGATGCCTTTGGACGTCTTCGTGGTCGAGAAATTTTTGGAGCATATCAAATCGAATGTCATCGCCTTTGCAAAAATCTTGATCCGAGATATTTTTGTCTTTGATCTCGACAATATGACGTCCGCCACTGGTTAACCAAATGTCATAGATTCGAACTTTTTGTCCGCTCGGTAGCGTCGCCGTGGCGCCAATAAAAGAGAAAGACGAAAGCCCTTTGAGCGGCTCAATATCCGAAAGTGGATAGCGGCTAAAAATGCACAGATTCGCATCTGCCGAGGGGGTGTAATGAAAAAATCCAAGTGACTCGGCGATCTCTGCCGCTGATCCATACGTTTCGATCATGGCAATAACATCAGCCCCATTTTCCTGAATGATCTCGATTGTTCGCTTTCGGGCTGTTTTGTTTTTAAGTGTGTAACGCGGATCCTGATTGAGCCGCCCCCAAATGTTCCACGTCATCACTTTTAGCGTCGTCGGTTTTTCTGATTTAGGAGTGTCAAAAATCTGTGGCCAAGTTTTGATGTTTTGACCGATCGTTGCAGGGGAAATTTTTCGCTCACGAATTGCTGGCACGACAATCGTTTCTGGTGCTGCGTTCTCCCGTTCAAAGAAGTTAACGGTTGTGGGGGAGTCACCTTGTTTCCAATCAGTAGATTTTCCCTCTAGGTGGATAACCGAGTTAGCAAGATCGATGGTAAGCGTGGTGTAAAGTGGATCTTGGTAGTACGCCATCCGTTTTTTACCGCCAACCCAGTAGTACGATGCGGAATTGATATGGAGGTACGTAACCTCATCGACCTGAAGTAACGAATCAACGTGTGCATGCCCGTTGATGCACAAGAGAATTTTACTTCTATATTTTGCCAGTAATTGCTGAATTTCAACGGCGTTGTTGATCGCAGATTGACCGGCCAGGGGTTGGTGGCTAAGGATTAAGACTGGCCGGTCAGTTTGTTCCAGTTGTTGAGCAAGCCAGGCCTGTTGTTGTTTGCCGATATAGGAGTGGTAGCCGCCGGCATGGGTGGGCGAGTTTTTTTCATTACCATCAAGAACGAGAATTCGAATTTCCCCGACGTCGCGTTGATAATACGCCGACTCGATTCCCCACGCTTTAAAGCAATCGTCTCTTTCCAGTCCAAAGTCAAATTCATGGTTTCCAATGACATGGATGGTGTTCTCGTGGGCTGCATTGAATTTATCACTGAAGCGTTGATGTTTCTTATTGGGATAGGCAAAGTCTCCGAGTTGAACGAGTGCATCCACCTTTTGTTCTGCCACTGAGTTTAAGAACTGGTCGAGTCGAGACTCTGCATCAGACGCTAGCCCGCCATGCAAATCAGCGATCACACCCAAACGAATTGGTTTAACGGGCTTAGGATGGAATGCAGTCAACGTTGAAGGTAAGGAAATTGCCGCGCAGGAGGTTCCTAATATTTTTAACGCGGTTCTTCGTGTTTGATTCTGCATCATTCCATCCGAACAAGTGATTAGCCAAAATTTTATTCGTTATTCGAATCGTACCATGCTAGTACAGTATCGGCTAATTCTCGTTCCGCGAGCTGGTGGAAATTGCGTTTTATTAGATAACCGTCACTAAAATTCATTTGATTACATAGAGGAATTCCGGCCGCTGGAGCCTGTTTTGAAAGTGCTCGTTTTGACGAAGGAGCCTCCAGATTAGCGGAGTGCAATGGTTCTCAGACATCACCAGCACGAGCCTTTAGCCGTTGCCGAGGTAGCTCTTGCCAACCCACTGCTGGTCGTCCTTTGCTTTCGCCTTATTGCTTGAAGGTCGCCAATTAAGCAAGCGGTCCCATGGTTTTTACGGCTCGCGCAATTTGTAAGACTTTGCGGATTGCGGTGCGTTTGTGGGCCGTTTAGTCGCGACCGGATTTGGAAAACTTGGCGGACGATAACGAAGATACGGTTCGTTTGGGTAATACTGCATGTGTTTCTGCAACGGCTGGGCAGCCGATGGATAGAAATTCAAGGATGACGATGATTTTTTGTCAGCTATTAAGGTTGGGCGTTTGGTTGCCTGCGGTCGCACTCGTTGTGGCTTCAGTGGGCTGTCAGTCCGGCCAGCGAACCATCGACAATCGTTACCGGACACTATCGCGTGACTTTTTGAGCTCGCAAAAACAACCAGTCTGCACGTCCGCCGCTTTAAATCCAGTTGTGCATGCACTGAGTGGCCCGCATTCTCTTGAGGAATACATTCATGTTGGCCTGCAGCAAAATTCAGAGATCCAAGAAGTTCGATTGATGGTCGAGTCAATGGCTAATCGAGTACCTCAAGTCGCTTCCTTGCCAGACCCCATGCTTAATGCGACGGCTTTTCCTTCGCCGGTACAAACGGCAGCTGGTGAGCAGGAATTCGCCCTTTCGATGAATCAGAAATTCCCATGGCGAGGGAAATTGGCGACTAAGGCTGGCATTGCCGAAGAGGAGGTAAATTCCGCTCGAGCCCAGTTGGCAGCCGTCGAGCTGAAAGTTGTTGAGCAGATTAAGAATGCGTACTATCAACTTTATTTCGTTCAACATGCTATCTCGATTGTTGGAAAAGACAAACAAGAACTTGAGCGAATTGAAGATATCGTTGACCAAATGTATCGCGTTAAGCGAGAAGTGACACAACAGGATGTCCTGCAGATTCAGGTGGCGTTAGCTCGCATTGATGCAGAATTGGTGCAGCTCAAGCAACAAGAAGAGAGCACGCAGGCCCGACTTGCTCGGCTTCTACACGTGTCGCCAGAAACGAAACCGGAAGCGATGGATAGCCTGCCGCCGGAGCAAACGGTACAAAACATCGAGCAGTTATACGAACTCGCGGTTCAGTCACGACCAGAATTGCATGCACAACTGGCAACAATTAAACGAGATCGAAAAGCCAAATGCCTTGCTGAATTACAAAGCTACCCCGATGTTACATTTGGATTTAACTGGATCTCAAATTCCAGTGAGGGGATTAGCCCTGTCGCGAACGGCGATGATGCGTTCATGTTGACTCTGGCGATGAATTTACCCGTCTATCGAAAACGGCTGGACGCTGGTGTTCGCGAAGCTCAAACGAGGGCACTTTCCAATGCTCGTAAGTACGATCGTTTGAAAGATGAGACAATGGAGGTTGTCGCCGACTTATTTGCAAAAATTAAAAGTCAGCAAGAGACGCTTCGTTTATTTCGCGATGACATAATTCCGCGGCAGCAGATGGCCTTTACTCAATCGAGAGACGATTATCAGGTCGGCAAAGTCGATTTTCTACAAATGATCGATAATTGGCGTCAGTTGCTCCGCTATCACATTCAGGAAAAACGACTTGAAACAGAATTGCAACAGACACTTGCTGCATTAGCACGTCAAATTGGCGACTGGGACGTGCCAGAATTTACTACAACTGGTCAACCTTCAGTTGAACCGAATTATCAAGTTAGTAATGAAAATGATAAACCAACAATCGAAGACGTGAATTGAATTGCTGCCGATGTGAAAGGGATTTGGGCATGGTGTTTTAAACGATTGACTTACCTGCTACCGCTGATTTTGTTGGCTGGTTGTGCAAGAAGTTATCATTGCTATCCCTACGGCCAGGTAAATTGCAACTACAGAATTTCAAACCCCTTACCGTCCTCAGTTTCCGAATCGAGCAATTGCATTGACTCGACGCAGCAAGGCCATCGGGTGAACTTACGGGCTGAAATGTTTGTGATGGTAGATGCACTGGAAAATTCGCAAAATGCATCAAATCAAGAACGTTATGGTGTTTCAGTCAAAAAATAGGGCGAAAATAGCTTGGCTTTATCCCGGAAAAGCTATAATGAATCGGCTATTCGTATTGACATATTTTCGAATAGATTTGAACGTCTAAGTCATCCGAAATAGATACTGTTTGTCCCTTCCCCTCCAATTAGCCAAAGCGGCAAAATTAAGTGGCTTCAATCAAGAAAATTCGCAATTTCGCCCGCCAATTAATGACATATTTGGCTATGTTCGTTTTGCTGGTATCGCCTTTGGCAGCGCAGAGAGCAGATTGTGAATGTTCATCTGTTCGGGAAGTGTCGCCTGCCAGCTGTTGTGTCGCCACGAAGTCATGTTTCGGCTTTGCCCAAAAATCTTGCTGCTCCGGGAATTCGGCTTGTTGTAACACAACGATGGATATTGCTGATTCTCCTTGCAGTTGTGGCCATCAATGTCAGTGCGGTGCCATAGATGTTAATCAGTTACCGAATCCCTTTATTCCCGTTAATGATACTACAAGCCAGCAAATACATCTTCTCGCGCTTACTGTTCAGACAATTGCCAAAATAGAAACTAAATGTTTTGGCAGCGAATTTCGACAAAAGGAATCGGCAAGCCCAATTTCTTTGACGGCGCACGAAGTTTGCGCTCTTCTTTCGCGATTTATGTGTTGATTTAGATGACGAGAGCGCAGCTGCGCGCTTTCCCAATTGTATTTTGGTACTTCAATTGTGCCTTGGTCACGTCATTTCAATCAACTTTAAGTTGCTTCACAGCCAGATCTAATTTATCGGATCTGCGCACGTAGAGCTAAATCGCGAGACTCTTTATGAGTGAGAATTTTCAAAAAGAAATATCAGAATCGACATTCAATAATCGAAGCCGCTTCAATATTGTAGTTCGGCTTGCAGCCTATTGGTTCAATCTTGTTGCACAGCCTGTTCTTGCCATTGTGTTTGTTTTAGCCTTGGGTTGGTTGTTTGGTTATGCTCAACGCAACTTCAATTGGTTCAATGATGCGGCAACCAGCATCACCAAGACAGACGCCAATGAGGATTCGCTTTATGCATGCTCCATGTTGTGTGTCTTTGTAAAAGCGCCAGGCCGATGCCCTGTATGCGGAATGGAGCTGCAGGAAATCGAAGTAAAAGGTGACCCTAAAGATATCTTTGGAGTCACCATTGATCCAACTGCACGGCGCCTGGCGAACATCAAAACAGTTGCTGCCCTAAATTTGCCGGTCTCAACGGAAATTGAGGTGCTGGGTAAGATTGCTTACGATGAAACGAGTGAATCAACGATTTCAGCTTATGTCGATGGCAGAATACATGACCTGCTCGCCGATTTTACCGGTGCCAAGGTAAAAAAAGGTGAACCTTTGGCTATCCTCTACTCTCCTGATCTCTACGCAGATCAAGTTGGCCTGTTGAATGCAAAAAAACTATTGGCGGAAAGCACCTCTTCCAATGAACGTACGATTGCGTCAAATCGCCGACTCTATGAAAGTACCCGTCTTCGGCTCGTTGAATTTGGTTTGTCTGCGGAGCAGGTCGACGAAATTGAGAAACGAGGTAAGCCGGACAGCACCGTTCGGATTGTGGCTCCCATCTCAGGCACCTGTGTTGAGAAACTTGTAAAAGAAGGAGACTACATCAAAACAGGCCAGCCAATCATGAGACTGGCTGATCTTTCCAAAGTCTGGCTGATGCTGGAAATGTTCCCCGAAGACAGTCGTAACTTGAAGCTTGGTCAAAAAGTTAGTGTTACGATTCAGTCACAGGCGGCGCAAAAATTCGAAGGGACGATTGCCTTTATTGCCCCAATGGTTAATCCGAAAACGAATGCGGTTAATGTTCGTGTTGAGGTCTCAAATGAAGCTGGATTAATCAGGGTCGGAGATTTCGGCCGAGCGAAAATTCAAACCCAACACTTCGCGACTCAGGAAATGGTCGTTGTTCCTCGTGAAGCAGTGTTAATAAATGGCTCAGATTGTATCGCTTACGTAGAAACAGAAGCGGGTCGTTTCGAATTTCGAACGGTAGAAGTTGCCGAATTCATGGGCGATAAGATATTGCTTTCATCAGGAATTAAACCTGGTGAAATGGTCGTTGCCAGCGGTGTTTTCATGCTGGACTCAACGTTTAACATTCAGGGAAAAGTTTCGCTGATCGACCCGACCCGCGCGGTTCGGAAGGACTATGCAAAACTAGCGGAAAGCGAAGAAGTGAGGGAAATCGAAAAAGCGTTATCGATACTAAATGCTGAAGATCGACAATTCGCGAAAGAACAGGTCATTTGCCCGGTCATGAAAGTCAAGTTGGGATCGGCCGGAATGGGGGCGCCGATTCGCGTTGATCTCCCCCGTCGTGATGTAATGATTTGTTGTGAAGCCTGTCGTAATAAGCTGATCGATGAACCAGAGAAATACTACGCAATCCTCGACAATTATCTAATCGATTCCCCCACTGAAGAGGAACTGGCGGAAATTAAAAAGTCTTTTGCTCCACTATCCACGAAAGATAGAAGGCTTGCTGAAGACCAGGTCATTTGCCCGGTTTCCGAAGTCCGTCTTGGCACGAAGGGGATGGGAACTCCGATTCCTGTCGAAGTGAACGGGGCTCTGGTCATGATTTGCTGCGAAGGTTGTCGCGAAGGCTTACTCAAAGAGCCAGAGAGGAACCTTCAGGTTTTAAAGGCCTATCATGAAGGCAAAAATAAATCGCCAGCTTCGAAATTGGAAAGCGATGCGTCTTCAACTGACATCCCACCAATGAATCTTCCACAAATGGAACCGCTCAAGTGATCAAACCTATCGTCAACTTTTGCGTTCGCGAACGTCTGGTGGTTTTTTTAGTCACTTTGGCAACGGCCGCGTATGGCTGGTATTCGTTTCGCGAAGTGCCCATCGACGCTATTCCGAATGTCAGCGAAAATCAGGTGATCGTGCTGACCGAATGGCCGGGCCGTAGTCCCAAGGATATTGAAGATCAGATCACTTATCCATTGTCGGTTGCACTGCAGTCGGTTGCGGGGGCCGAATCGGTTCGTGGTAAGAGTATGTTCGGTTTTAGTTTCGTTCAGGTGACGTTTGCAGATGCTGTAGATTTTTATTGGGCTAGATCACGTGTCTCCGAGCAGCTTTCGGCAATTGGTAATCAACTTCCCGAAGGCACCACTCCCGTTCTGGCGCCCGATGCCACTGCCCTTGGTCAGATCTACTACTACGTCTTAGATCCGCCTCGAAATATGGATTTGGCGCAAGTTCGTAGCAAACAGGATTACGTAATTAAATATGCCCTGCAAAGTGTTGATGGTGTTGCAGAAGTGGCGTCAATCGGAGGCTACGTTAAACAGTATCAAATCGAAATTGATCCGAACAAACTTCGCATTCACGATTTGACACTTTCGCAAGTTTTGATGGCGGTGCGAAATTCAAACATTGACGTCGGTGCAAAAACTATCGAAGCCGGGGGAATGGAGTATCTGGTCCGAGGGATTGGTTTCATTGGAGCTGGAAGGACTAAAGCGGAAACGATTAAGCAGATTGAAGAAACGGTCGTCGTCACGAAGGACAGTCTGCCAATTATGATTCGCGATGTTGCTGCAGTTCAGCTCGGCCCTGCCTTTCGCCGTGGTGCACTCGACTGGAACGGAAGCGAGGCGGTTGGTGGTGTGGTGGTGATGCGGTATGGCGAAAATCCGCGGCAGGTTATCGAGCGAGTTAAGTCTCGAATCAAAACTTTGGAACCTGAGCTCGGCGGTATCAAAATTCACGGTGTATACGATCGAACGCAACTGGTCGATGAAACGGTCGCGACGCTGACTGGATCACTTGCGCAGCAAATTGGCATCACGATCGTCGTGATTGTACTTTTTTTATTGCATATTCGTGCGAGTCTTGTGGTCGCAACCACGCTTCCTATCGCTGTGTTAATGTCGTTTATCGCGATGAACACGTTTGGTATCGAAGCGAATATCATGTCGCTAGCTGGTATTGCCATTGCGATCGGAACGATGGTCGACATGGCAATCATTATTTCCGAAAACATTTTCCGAGGTGTCGCTGACTGGGAGCGTGAAGGCCAGCCGGGTGGCGATGAGGGAAGGCTGAACCGAATTGGTGAAATGACGCGAGAAGTCGCTCCTGCGGTCATCACTGCGGTATCCACAACGGTCATCAGTTTTCTTCCGGTTTTCTTTTTGACTGGCCGTGATTATCGAATGTTCGCACCACTTGCGTGGACAAAGACCTATGCTCTGGTCGCCAGTTTGATAGTAGCCGTAATGCTCGTGCCTCCACTGGCAAGACTGTTGCTTAAAAATCCTACAGAGAAACGATGGAAAGCCACCATTGCGTCGATTGTCTTTGGTGGATTGGTTGCGGCGTTGGGAAATTTTGTCTGGCATAATCGGGCAACCCAAATTGCTGAGTGGATCAATGACCTAGCCAGAATGGATTTGAGCGGCTCCTTGATCGTAAGTGTAATCAGTTTATTCGCTGCAGCGTTAGTTTTTGCAATGCTGCGAGAGCGATTGCGACCGGTAGATGAGAACTTTGTTGCCAGATTCGTTAATCTGCTTTACGAGCCAACGCTGCGTCTTTTTCTTCGGTTCAAAAAGACGTTTTTGGTCTTTCCGTTACTGATCGTCTTTTTCGGAATGGGAGCATGGTTTGGGCTGCCTAAAATTCTCAGTCCAATTGATCAGTGGGCTCTGAGAAATTTGAATGCGGATTTCAACGGTTCCAAGAATTACGTCGACTTCAAACACATGTTCACTGGGCTCTCAACGGATGATTGGATCGCCCTTGATGAAGGAAGTTGGTTTTACATGCCGTCTTTGTATCCAGCGGCCAGTCTTTCACAGGCAATGGAAACGCTGCAGACCCAGGATGCGATGATTCGGCGGATACCAGAAGTCGCCGATGTCCTTGGGAAAATTGGTCGTGTTGAATCAGCACTTGATCCCGCGCCGGCCGCCATGATCGAGACCTACATCATGCTCAAGCCACGTGATCAGTGGCGAGAGGGAATGACAGAGGTCAAGATTTGGGATCAAATCAACGAATTAGCAACCTTGCCCGGAATTACAATTGCCGACAAGCTTCAGCCAATTGAAGGTCGAGTTGTAATGCTACAGAGCGGTATCAAGGCTTCCATGGCGATTCGGATTTATGGCGACTCACTGCTTGGATTGGCCAGTTCAGCTGAAGCAGTGGCAGAAAAAATCAAACAACACCCCATGGTCAACAGCGATACGGTTAGCCCTGATATCGTTCTTGGAAAGCCGTATGTCGAATTTGAAGTCGATCGTACCGAATCCGCTCGGTATGGCATGACGGTTCGTGACGTCACTGAGATTATCGAATCCGCTTTGGGTGGCAAAAATGCAACCACTACAGTGGAAGGCCGTGAGCGTTACGCCATTCAGGTGCGTTACCAACGAAGCTATCGTGATGATATCGATGAGCTTTCAAAGATTCCCGTGGTGACAAACACCGGAAATGAAGTTCCGCTAGGTCGTTTGGCATCCGTTAAGACAACATGGGGACCCGCCGTCGTCAACAGCGAGGACGCTAGGTTGGTGGCTCATGTCGCCTTTGCTCCTCGACAGGGAATGGGGCCACTGGAAACGGTCGAACGTGTTATGGAATCACTCAATAATGCTCGATCGGTTGGTGAACTTAAGTTTCCTGAGGGGAACTTTGAGTTGGAAGCGGTCGGTTCATTTCAAAATCAGATCGAAGCCAATCAGCGACTATTGATCATTATTCCGATCGTTCTTTTACTCAACCTGTTTATTATCTATTTGCAATTCCGCCGACTTCCTCTTTCGATGATCGTATTTGCGGGAATCCCTGTAGCTTTCGGCGGCGGAATGATAGCTCTTGCTATCGCGGACGTCCAGTTGAACACAGCGGTATGGATTGGTTTTATCGCATTGTTTGGCATCGCAATTGATGATGGTGTTGTTATCGCAACTTATCTTGAACAGATTTTGAAGAATCATCGGCTTGACAGCATCAATGACATTAGGCATGCAGTAGTTGAAGCTGGGCTCAAACGTATTCGTCCTTGTTTGATGACTTCGTTCACAACAGTGATCGCACTGTTGCCTGTCCTGTTGGCTTCCGGGCGAGGAGCCGATGTAGCTCGCGCCATGGCAATTCCTGTGTTTGGTGGAATGCTGGTTGAACTCATTACTCTATTCGTTGTGCCGGTTGTCTATTGCGGATTTCTTGAATTTAAGATGAATGCCGGCCTGAAGGATGATCGGTTTTTCATCACTAAAGATGATGAGTTAGCCACATCGTAATCCCCATCAGTGGCTAACCGGCCATGTAAATCAGCGATCACACCCAAACGAATTGGTTCAACGGGCTTGGGATGGAATGCAGTCACCGTTGAAGGTAAGGAAATTGCCGCGCAGGAGGTCCCTAATATTCTTAACGCGGTACGGGCTTTATTTTTATGTCGTTTTCCGAATTATTTGCGGACCCAAACCAACTTTACAAAGGATTTGAAATCTTCAACAATCAGAGGCAAATACTCGTCGCGGTTAAGAATCACCAAAGCCAAAGAGAGAGTTCGATTTTTCATCAAAATCAAAAACTCTCGGGGGAAGTAAAAATCATGTGCTGCAACGTCGCGGTCTTGTTGACCTTCGTACTGAGTTTGATTTTATCAAGTGCAACTCTACAAACGTGTGAGGTGAGCTGGATAAAGGCCGAGCCAAACAGGTGCAGCAGTTGTAAGTTTGCAGAGGGTTCCGGTGATAATACAAACGAATCAATCCGAACTTCCGCGACCACGGTTGAGCGAACCCGTCCTAATGTACTATTCATTTCTGTCGATGACATGAACGACTGGGTCGGCTGTCTTGGTAGCGATCGCGTGCCGACGCCGAACATCGATGCCCTTGCCGATCGTGGACTTTTATTCACAAACGCGCATGCTCCCAGTCCCAAATGCGCACCCAGCCGTGCTGCGATTCTAACGGGTAAGAGAGCGTCAACGACGGGGTTGTACAGCAATAGTCATTGGTGGAGACCAGGTTTCCCGGACATGGTAACGTTGCCTCATTATTTTAAACAAAATGGATATCACGTTGCTGGCGGCGGGAAGGTTCACCACCACACCCCCGGCTTTAATCCACCTGACCAGTGGCACGAGTACTTCAATTTGATTGGAGATAACGAGCTAATCAAGGACTATCTTGAAAAGCAAGGTGACAAGCGGAGCTATTTGACCGACATGCCCCGCCACCCCAAAGGATCGCTGGACTGGGGAGCAATGCAAGTTGATGACATGGAAATGGGAGATGGTCATACCGTCGAATGGGCGACTGAGTTTCTTTCGAAAGAACACGATAAGCCGTTTTTC
>CALKNI010000180.1 GCA_938091115.1 uncultured Pirellulaceae bacterium
TCGATCAATGGCATCACCTTCTCGGAAAACCCCGAACTGTCCCCTTCCGCAACCATCATGTTAATAGCATCGGCAAAATCAGCTTGATGCTTATCCATCATATCCTCAAAACCTTCACTTGTTAGCTTTTGAGTTTCTGCAAGCTGCTCATCAATGTAAGACATTAAAGCCACTTCAGCCTGTTCGCGAACAGTAGGCATACTGGCAATTAACTCCTGGCTCGCCTGACTTGCCCACACTGGCGCTGAGTTTCTAACTTCTGTTGCGGCAATTTCCATTGCCCGCGGGGAATTATCCTCGAGGTAAGCTTTGGCCGACCCCACTACGGTCTCCGGTCGTGTTAACTCATCAAGCATGAAATAGCCATATCCAAAGTACACGCAAAGCAAGGCAATCGAAATCAACCCGACTAACAAGGAAAGGTTGGTGCCCAGTGATGTAACCCGACGCTTGCCAGCAAGCTCTTTGACTAGATGATCAATTCTCTCTTCTAAATGGGAAGTATTTGTCATTTTAACTCTCGTCTATAATGTAAGTTTTAAATTCCTAACAACAGCCTTGGCCTCAGATCAATTATCTTCTTTGGGTGTCTTATCAACTTCACCGTCCGAATCATTAACTGTCGACGCGGGCTTGGAAGGCAACTGTTTCGGTTTGCCAGCCTTGGGGATCTTGGCTTCTGGAGTCGCTGTCGAGAAATTCTCCTTGACCGGCATCTGATAGTTTTCCGAGTGGATCAACATTAGGCGCACTAACTCGAGCATCTCCGCAAGAATTTGCTCACCGACGGGAACATTTCCTTGACCAGATTCTGCAATTGGAAAACTCTCCAATCGATCAGCCAGAATTTCAATTTGCTCTTGAAGAAAATTCAAATAATACCGATCACCAATATTTTCGTAGATCTTTTCTACGTTGGCGCGAACTTGCTTAAGCTTCTCCGGGTCCTCAAGAATTGGATACTGTTTCACCAACAGTGTCTCTTGCTTAGAAAGCAACTCTTCATAGGAGGCTGCCAATTTGATCGTGAGCTTTTCTTCAACATTCACAATTAACTGCTCACGCTCAACATCAAACGCGTCCATATAAGCATTCGAATCTTTTTCAGCTTGCTCACGGAATACTTCCATAACGTACGGCCCCTGCTCCTCCATCAACTGAACGAGCTGTTTCGTCAAAGGCTCAGCAAATTTCTCCGGCTCCTCTTGAATGATTCGTTGCACCTCAACGATCCGCTGATTTTTGATTTCGTTATACAATCCCGTGTATTTGACCACAGCACCTACCGCAAAAACCAACAAGCCCGCAAACAGAATCATGCGAACTTTTGTGGCCCACCTCAGCGCGTTTAGAATTCGCCTACTTTCGTTTTCCAGCTCGCTGAGCTTTTTGGTTAATATTTCAATTTGTTCATCTTGGGTTGCCATACTGTACCTTTCTCAAGTATCAGAAATCTTATTTGGAAGTGATTGATCAAACGTGGCTTGAACGATCCCGAATACGTTTCTAGCGAAGCCAATTACAATTTGGTAGGAAAATGCGATAAAATTGACCCATTAATCTGCCAATTTCCGCTGCCACGGAGAAACTTTCTGTTTTCAGGTTTTGTTAACAGTTACCTTTATTCCCTTAGCGTCGACGATCGCTTGCTCGATATCGGAGCCATTTCAATTTCTGTGACGATTCTGCATTACAACTTGACCTCCCTCCTTAGCCTGAGCTGTCGTATAATTTGGATCCTTCGAAGCCCAAACCAATCAACCTAGGAATACTAATGTCAGCTGAGACCGTCATCCGATTACCTGAACGAAGCGAAGTCAAAGAATCGGACACCTGGGATCTAACTCGTTTATTTGCCGACGATGCCCAATGGCAAATTGCCTTGGAAGAAATTGAAATACAAATACAAGGCTACGAAAAATTTCGAGGAACTCTCGGCAGCAACCCTGAATCGCTTGCGGCCTGCCTAGAATTTGACAGTCTTGTCGACCGAGCTGCCGAACGATTGGGAAACTATGCGTACCTAAAGACAGTTGAGAATCAAACCGACAGTACTTACCAGCGAATGATGGGCCAGTTTCAAAATATTGCAACCCGGGCAGGTGAAGCGGCAAGTTTCATTCGCCCCGAAATCTTGGCAATCCCCGATGAGCAACTAACCGAGTTCATCGAATCACCATCGCTTCAACTTTTTGGATTGGCATTGGAAAGACTAACACGATACAAAAAATTTACTCTCGGAGAGAAGGAAGAACAGCTCTTGGCAATGCAGGGAGAAATGGCGGGGTCAACCTCCAAGATCTTCGGCCAGCTTCACGATGCAGATCTCAAGTTTGGGAATGTCACCAATGAGAAAGGGGAATCGATTGAATTGTCTCCGAGCACATTTTCTCAGTTCTTAATTTCGCCAGACCGGGAAGTTCGCAAAACCGCTTTCCATCAATTTTATAAACAATTTACGGCGCACGAGAATACATTAGCGGCAACACTTTCAGGCTCCATTCAGAAGGACATTTACTACGCTCGGGCGCGCGGTTATTCCAGCGCGTTGGGTCAAGCGCTCTATGCTGACAACGTCCCAGAAACCGTCTACGACAACCTGATTGCGTCGGTACACAATCATCTGCCATCACTCCATAAATATTATGACCTTCGCAAACGAAAAATGGGACTCAACGAAATTCATCATTATGACACATACGTCCCAATTCTAAGCGACATCGAAGTTCACCACACTTGGGATCAAGCTGTGGATGTTGTCTGCAATTCACTCGCCCCGCTCGGATCCGAATATTGTTCAACGCTCCGCGACGGCCTCTCGGGGCGTTGGTGCGACCGATACCCCAATGCAGGAAAACAATCGGGGGCATTTAGCTATGGAACTTATGATGGCATCCCGTACATCATGATGAATTACAAACCAGTAGTACTCAACGATGTATTTACACTGACGCACGAAGCGGGGCATTCCATGCACTCGCATTATTCCATTAAAAACCAGCCCTATGAATATTACAATTACACAATTTTTGTAGCAGAGGTTGCAAGTACATTTAACGAACAATTGCTTACGAAACATATGCTCGACAACGCGGGTGACGATCGACTGCGTGCCTACTTAATTAATAACGAAATCGATGGAATTCGGGGAACGATTATTCGTCAAACCATGTTTGCTGAATTTGAAAAAATTACTCACGCGATGGCTGAGGCAGGAGAACCGCTCACTGTCGAGTCTCTCAAGACCACATACGGGAAGCTACTAGCTGATTACTTTGGCCCAGATTTTTCTATCGATACCGACCTGCCGTTGGAATGCCTGAGAATTCCACACTTCTACCGCGCATTTTATGTTTACAAGTACGCGACCGGTCTGTCGGCAGCCATCGCCCTTAGTCAGCGCGTACTCGACGGCGGTGAATCTGAGCTAAATGATTATTTGAGCTTCCTTAAAGGTGGTTGTTCCAAATATCCACTTGATCTGCTTCGTGATGCAGGCGTTGACCTGGAAAGCCCTGAGCCAGTTGACACTGCATTAAAACGTTTTGGCACTCTTGTTGATGAGCTTGATGAACTTCTTTAGCTGTATATCCAAAAGTAAACATTACTCCCACCCAATGACGTTACTGAATTTCAAGAGGGATGATATTGATGCCCGCCAAAAAAAGAATACCGCTAAACTGGTCCCGAACAACTTGGCTTCGGTTGATCCCGGGTATTCTCATCTGCTTATTGGGCATCGCGGGAGAGATTTGGGCGCAGTCTTCATCAAAAGACGGCGTACTGACCGACTGGCGGGGTGAACGTATTGCACTGGAGAATGAGTTTTTAAACGATCTCAACCGGATCTCTCGATGGTGCGATGCCAATGGCCAACCAAAACTCGCGCAGACTACTTTGTCCTTGTTCACAGATCGCGACCCTCGTCGTCAGTATATCTTTCTCCCTCCTAAGCAATCGATGCCGATTCTCTCAACCGGAGGCCCTCAAGAATGGCTTGATCAAATCAATCAAGCGTCGGTCGATCACGGCAGTCGGATTTTCGCCCTGGCAAAAGATGCGGGGGACCAAGGCGCGGGCAGTTACGCCTATCAGTTCCTTAATGAAGTTTTATTTTACGATCGTGACCATTTAGTCACTCGAAAAATCCTCGGGCATAAGCGACAAAAAGACGGCTGGAATGTCGCGCCTGATTCTTTACGCGCCAAAACTGCAACTCGCCCCCATGACTTTGTACAATGGCCTGCCAGAAGTTACGTCCGAGTTCTGACACCTCATTTTGAAATCGAATCCAATGCTGAAGAGGCTCGGATCGCCTACTTAGCCAAGGAACTTGAACAAGCCTATCTAATTTGGCGACAAGTTTTTTACGACTACTGGGGGAGTTCAGATGCCGTCAAGCGCTGGATTGATGGCAAGGGTACCGCATCTCGCTCGCGGCGGAGATATCGCATCCTATTTTTCAAAGATCGCAACTCCTACTTACAACAACTTAGCCCCTTGGTCCCCGGCGTTGAGGTCTCCACCGGCTACTACGATGGCAAAGCAGAAATTTCGTTTTTCTATGACGGTGATAAGACGTCGGAGGATACCTGGCGACACGAATTGACGCACCAACTATTCCGAGAATCAGGCCGCGCTACTAATCAAAAAGCGTTTGAGAGCCAATTAATCTGGCTCGACGAAGGAATCGCAACCTACGCCGAATCAACCACCAAAAACCAACATCTCTTTGGAGAGTTCTATACGCTCGGGGGCTTTGATTCCCGACGAATACAATACGCTCGGTTTCGTCGTTTTTTAGAAGATTACTTTATTCCTTCCAAAGAACTCTCTGATCTGGGACGAGTGCAACTGCAGCAACGAAATGATCTGGTGAAAATCTATTCTGAATCAGCAGGACTCGCAGAATTCCTGATGAATAGCGAACGTGGAGCACTCCAACCAAAACTCAATCAATTTTTAAAAATCATGTACCAAGGAAAGGTCAAACCAGGACGCTTTCAATCTGCAATTGGAAAGACATTTTTAGAACTCGACGAACAGTACGTAGATTTTCTAAAAATTCAACCCTCCGAAATTACGCGGTTTTTGATTCGCCCCGATTTAAAAACAGAGCTCTCGCTGCCAGGCGTCAATTTAAATCTGGATGACTTTAAGGCGATTGGAAAGTGTACCAGGATTAGCTGGCTCGACCTTTCAGGAAGCAGGTTGCCCAACGCTTGCTTTTCAAAACTCAAACATTGCGGGCAATTGAATCAACTTTTTCTCAATGGCTGTCAGCTAGAAGAGGGAGCATTGACCGGCATTTCCTCGCTACCAAACCTTGACGAAATTGATTTAAGTGGCTCGTCCATCAGCAAGCGCGATTTGCCTGACCTCACTCAAGCCAGTCAATTGAAGTCACTTAACCTGACTCGCACACGGATCACTGAAGACGGCATTAAGTTTCTGAAAAAAGAACTGCCCAATCTAACCATCATTCAGTAACACCCTGCTCTTCGAAAAAACTCAAATTTCCATTTCACCTTTTAGATCCAAACTCTCTTTCAACAGGACCTTACCGATGAAACCTTGGAAACTCGCTGACAACAACTATGGTCATGTTAAAAACCAAAATTATGAAGTTGCAGTGCTCCCCTTGGGTGCTACCGAACCCCACAACCTTCACCTTCCGTATGGTACCGATCTATTCGAAGCATCAATCGTAGGAGATAAAATATGCGAAGCCGCTTACCTCGCCGGTGCCAAGGTTGTTCTATTACCCACCATTCCTTTCGGAACCGAAACGAATCTCCGTGAGTTTCCTCTGGCAATCAATCTCAATCCATCAACCCTCCACATGGTTATTCGAGACATTGTGGACTCTTTGTTAAACGATGGCATTAAAAAAATTGTTTTGCTTAATAGTCACGGTGGAAACGGTTTTAAACCGCTCCTGAGAGAGTTGTCTGGAAAAAATGAAGCTCACGTTTTTTTATGCAATTGGTACCAAGCATTAGAGGATGTCTATTTCGACATTTTTGAGAAACCGGAAGACCATGCGGGTGAAATGGAAACATCATTCGGCCTCGCATTTTTTCCAGAATTAGTCGCGAAAAAAACAGATGGCACTTTAAATGCTGACGATGGATCGACGAGGGAAGCAAAACTTGAAGCCCTCAATCGTGGCTGGGTTTCCATTACCAGGCCATGGCATCTTCTCACACAAAACTCCGGGGCCGCTGACCCACATGCGGCAACGAAGGAAAAGGGACAAAAAATGATGGATGTATTGGTCGAAAGGCTTGGGAAGTTTCTCGTCGAATTATCAGACGAACAAATTACCGATCAATTCCCGTACTAACAGTAAAATCGGCATTGAAGCAAAAAAACGCGTTGACCATCGAACGACCTCAGCTTAAAATTTCGCCTCTGTGATCGTTTAGAGCGAACCGCAGCATCAATGGTGGGTATAGCTCAATTGGTTAGAGCGCTGGATTGTGATTCCAGAGGCTGGGGGTTCAAGTCCCCTTACTCACCCCTCGTTTAAGCCCGTAAAACTTTGGTTTTGCGGGCTTTTTTCGTATGTGTTGGATAGCTTCCCGAATATTGGCACTACGATAATATCTAGTTTAGGCTAAGATAATTCGCCCTTTCCATCTGCGCCCCTAAAATTTCACCGAATCAGTTTGGGGCGACATGCTGATGGGGATTGCTTTCAAAACGTTTTTAAATTTAAAAGCGTCACAAACACCTCCGCTATAGGGCGTAGCGCTCTCAGCACCCTACATACATGACGGCCGGGCGGATTCCCTTCATGATGCAATTCTTGTCCACGGCGAAGAAACTGCGGCCTCTGTCGATAAGTACCGAAGATTAACGCCATTCAACCGAGAACGGATATTAGACTTCTTCCAATCTCTGGGGGACAATTTGATGCAGGAAAATGAGAAAATCTCACCTGAAACTCATGGCTGGCGATAGACGCTCTCAGCGAGCTTGAAAGCCAGCATCTCTAAATTTCCATCATATTTGGCCTCGATTTTTGACTGAATTTGATGGTCAATTTCCGACCACCGTTCCCACCGGTCTTCCAGAGAGAGTTATTACACAGAACCTACATCAAATCATGAACATTTAGTTCATTTTCCCGCAAGGCGCGACTAAACTTGTCTCTCTGGCTACGTGCCTGATTGATTCTATCAAATTGAAAATTGATACCAAATTTACGCCTTGTTCTGCTTCGGAGTTTACCATGTCTCGACGGTGCTTTGCCCTTCCTATTACACTCCTTTTATTTTTCACCATCGGAATTAATTCTGTCTTACTCGGCCAAGATTCCGACCAACCGAAGGACGAGTCACCGGCAATCAACTCCAGTTTATTTTCTTCTCTCAGGTTCCGTGGCATTGGCCCGGCTCTCATGTCGGGGCGAATCGGAGACATCGTTGTTGACCCCGTTAGGCGGAGTACCTGGTATGTGGCCGCTTCCAGTGGCGGTGTCTGGAAAACCACAAATGCAGGAGTCACATGGAAGCCAATTTTTGATGGACAAGGAAGTTATTCGATTGGATGCCTCGCTTTAGATCCAAATGATCGATTTACACTGTGGGTCGGTACAGGCGAGAACAATTCCCAAAGAAGCGTCGGCTATGGCGATGGACTTTATAAATCAACCGATGGCGGTGCAAGCTTCAAAAAAGTTGGCTTGGAAACAAGTGAACATATCGGAAAGATAATCGTCCATCCTGAGGATTCGAACGTTGTGTTTGTCGCTGCCCAGGGTCCTCTCTGGAAAGAGGGAGGTGATCGAGGACTCTACAAAACAACTGATGGAGGCAAGACTTGGAATAAAGTTCTCGAAATTAGCGAAAACACTGGCGTCAACGAAGTCCATATGGATCCGAGGAATCCAGACATCATGTATGCATCTGCTTACCAGCGGCGACGTCACACCTGGGTTCTAATCGACGGTGGCCCCGAGTCGGGAGTTCATAAATCAACCGACGGTGGAGAAACTTGGAAGGCCATCAATCGCGGTCTGCCGGGCGGTGACAAAGGACGAATTGGCCTGGCCGTTTCGCCAATTAACTCGGAAATTTTATATGCTATTGTCGAGGCAGCCGATGGCGGCGGTTTCTACCGCAGCAGCAACAAGGGGGAGTCCTGGTCAAAAATGAGCAGCTACCTTTCCTCAAGCCCACAATACTACCAGGAGATCGTTGCCTGCCCGCACCAATTTGACCGGGTCTATTCTCTTGATACTTACAATATGGTTTCAGAAGACGGCGGAAAGACATTTAACCGTTTAGGTGAAGCGGATAAACATGTCGACAACCATGCATTGGTCATCGACCCAGCCGACCCTGATCACTTGATACTTGGCTGCGACGGGGGTGTTTATGAAACTTGGGACCGCGGAAAAACTTACGATTTCAAATCCAATTTACCAATCACTCAATTCTACAAAGTCGCGGTCTCCAATGAAAAACCGTTTTATTACATTTACGGTGGAACCCAAGACAACGCCACCCAAGGTGGACCATCGCGAACTAACAACTCACACGGTATCAGAAACAGTGATTGGTTCATTACCGTTTTCGGGGATGGGTTTGATCCAGCGGTCGACCCGGAAGACCCCGATACAATTTACTCGCAATGGCAATACGGAGGACTGGTTCGCTTCAATCGCAAGACGGGTGAACGAGTTGATATCAAACCTCAACCAGAAATTGAAACCCCCCCGCTCCGTTGGAACTGGGATTCAGCTTTGTTGATCTCGCCACACAACCACGAGCGCATCTATTACGGATCGCAAATCCTTTTTGCAAGCAACAATCGGGGAGATAGTTGGGAGGCGATCAGTCCGGATCTATCTCGAAATCTCGACCGCAATCAGCTAAAGGTCATGGGGCGTGTCTGGGGACCAGATGCAGTCGCGAAAAATGCGTCCACCTCTCAGTACGGAACAATCGTAAGCGTTAGTGAATCTCCTCTCGCTGAAGGCCTGATTTATGTCGGCACCGATGACGGAATGGTTCAAATCACAGAAGACGGAGGTAAAAACTGGCGAGGCGTCGGTACATTTGGATCGTTACCGATTCCGGAGTTTGGCTACATCAACGATATCGAAGCTGATTTGCATGACCCGGATACAGTTTACGTCGCGATCAATAATCACAAACGCGGGGACTTCAAACCCTATGTTGTAAAATCGACAGATCGTGGCAACACTTGGAAAAATATCAGCGGCAATCTCCCCGAGCGAGGAAGCGTCTACACACTTAAACAAGATCACGAAAAAGCAGAGCTTCTTTTTTGCGGCACTGAATTTGGCTGCTTCACAACCATCGATGGAGGAAAAAAGTGGTTAAAACTTGGTTCAGGGCTTCCGACAGTCGCGATCCGAGATATTGAAATCCAACGTGATGAAAACGACTTAGTTCTGGCATCATTCGGTCGAGGTTTTTATATTCTCGATGACTATTCACCGATACGGCACATCAATGCCGAGTTAGCCAAAAAGAACGCTGTTATGCCAATCCGCAAGGGCTTGATTTATGGAGTGTCGTCGCCTCTAGCCGGTGGCAGACGCGCTTTTCAGGGTTCTAACTTTTTCACTGCCCCCAACCCTGCATACGGCGTAGCAATCACTTATCATTTAAAAGATTCCCTGAAGACAAAAAAGTCGGAACGTACTTCAAAGGACCGCAAACTAGCCGCCGCAGGCAAAGACACTCCCTACCCAAGTTGGGAGCGGTTTAAAGAGGAAGACCGAGAAACCGCGCCGCGAGTAGAGTTAAACATTCGTGACAACAAAGGTACTTTGGTTCGTCGTCTTAGAGGAAGCACCTCTAGCGGTACACATCGTACCAATTGGGATCTTCGTTATGGTGGCGGTAGCCGCGGCATGCTGGCGATTCCCGGGAAATACACGGTAGATATTACTCAAACGGTCGACGGCAAAACGACTGAATTAGTCGGCGCCATGGAATTTGAAATTGAACCACTTCTCTATGGTCAAACCAGCGGGCCCGATCGCGAAGCAATCCTGAAATTTATAAAAAAAGCACAATCGCTCTCGAAATCTCTTCAGGGTGCAAGCCAGATTGCAGCTAACGCACAAGAAACGCTCGATGCGATTGAAGGCGTTATTTCCAGTTCCCTCGAACTCGATGCATCACTTTTAAACGAAGTGCGTGACGTTAAATTACAACTAATGGATGTAATGGAGCAATTCGAAGGCGACCCTACAAAGCCACTACGAAACGAACCTGCCGCACCGGGAATTAGCCGTAGAGTCAGGACAATGATGTTTGGCGCCATGGGGAGTACAGAAGGGCCTACCGGAACCCATAAACGCCAATATGAAATCGCTTTAAAGCAGTTTCAGAAAGCTTCCAAAACGCTTGAGAAAATTGTCAATGTTGAAATCCTCAAGCTCAACAAAAAGCTTGATGCTGCGAATGCGCCTTGGACGCCTGGAAGAAAGATTCCACGTGTGAAATAGGCAGTGTTTACAGAAAAAGTAAATTTCTTGGAAATCGCCTAAAATGCCGCCGTTAGTGCGCCGGCCTCGGTAATCAACCTAAGTCAAGAGGATCCACGGGTTTACCCCGTGTGGTCGCGGTCCGGGCTTCATTTTAGAATGGCGCCTGAATCATTCGGTTTTTTAGGCGCTTCCATGGCACAACCCTCTTCTCCCAATTCAATCGCCTCGAGCCTCGTCCTAGCGATAGAATCTTCGGTTAAGAATCGTCTTAGCTTTCGCTCGCGTTGGTCAGAGTTACTGAAACAAGCTCGCCGGATCCAACCTCCCATCGCGCCAAATACATACATTGATCTTTGGGAAAGATGCCGAGATCAATTTCAACCTGATGACCCATTAACACCGATCTGGTTTCCTAACAATATGGATCTTGAAAAGTCCAACATTCACCAATGGATGCGGAAGCTGGGAATGGCAGAATTTGCGGAATTCCATCAATGGACCGCTTCTTCTCGAGTTGCCTTCTGGACCGACGCCATCGAAAAAGTGGGAGTGAAGTTCAACCGAGACCCTGAGCGCATCCTCAACGACGAAAAGGGGACCGCCAACGCGATTTGGCTTGATCAGGCTAGGCTCAACATTGTTGAAAGTTGTTTTTCAGGACAGCCCACGGATGTTGCTATTCTCTCTCAAAAACCAGGGCATCCAATTCAGAGTCAAACCTATCAAGAACTCAGAGCAAGAGCCAACCGAGTCGCTAACAGCCTGGTCAACGCTGGCTGTGAACCCGGAGAGGCCATCGCAGTTGTGATGCCGATGACGGCTTGGTCCGTTGCTATTTACCTCGGGATTATTCTCGCAGGCTGCTCAGTCGTCTCCATTGCTGACAGCTTCGCTGCTCCAGAAATTTCGACTCGTTTAACAATTTCTAATGCAAAATTTGTACTCACCTGTGACCACCAAAATCGCGCTGGAAAAAAACTACCGCTTTATTCGAAAGTTGCCACCGCCACCGATATTCCGGCCATTGTGCTAAACGCTGACGTAAATCTCGCTTGTTCACTTCGCTCGCAGGATATTTCGTGGATAGATTTTCTCGCCTTGGAAACCGAATTCGAATCGGTGGACTGCGCCAGCAGTGACACGATCAATATTCTCTTTTCCAGTGGCACCACCGGAGACCCCAAGGCGATCCCCTGGAATCATACGACGCCGATTAAATGCGCTGTCGATGGATACTGCCACCAAAACATTCAACCTGGAGACATATGTGCCTGGCCAACAAATCTTGGCTGGATGATGGGACCCTGGTTGATTTTCGCCAGCCTCATGAACAATGCCACGATTGCCCTCTACGAAGATGTTCCTACCGGCATCGAGTTTGGAAAGTTTATTCAAGAATCCGAAGTCACCATGTTGGGAGTCGTGCCGACAATTGTTAAAGCATGGGAAGCCAGCGGATGCATGAACGAACTTGATTGGTCGAACATCAAGTGCTTTAGTTCTACAGGAGAGAGCTCTCAAGCAAACACCATGATTTTTCTATCGGCGCTAGCTAACATCAAGCCGGTCATTGAATACTGTGGAGGCACGGAAATTGGCGGCGGCTATGCTTCTTCCGTTAATGTCCTGCCCAACATCCCCGCCGCCTTCAATTCGCCTGCGGTTGGTTTAGATTTCCTGTTACTTGACCCAGTCGACCATCAAGCTAGTGAACAGGGCGAGGTCTTTCTTATACCACCCTCTATCGGCTTAAGTGATCGTTTGATCAACCGGGACCACTTTGAAACTTACTACGACCAAACTCCAAAACTGAAGAACTTTCCGCAACTGCGTCGTCACGGAGACTATTTCCGAAAATTCCCAACGGCCAACGGCTTGGTTTTCGAAGCGGGCGGGCGGGCGGACGATACCATGAATCTTGGAGGAATCAAGATAAGCGCGGCGGAAATAGAACGGGTACTCAATCAAGTCGAACCTGTTATCGAATCAGCAGCCGTCTCTTACTCTCCCTCACAGGGACCTGATCAGTTAATTATTTTTGCAGTCCTTAGCCGCGAAACAGACGCGTGCCAACTCCAGAAGAATATGAACCAAGCGTTAAAAACTGAGCTCAATCCGCTATTCAAAGTTCACTCTGTCAAACTGGTCTCGGCAATGCCAAGAACTGCATCTGGCAAAGTCATGCGAAGAAAACTCCGCGACCAGATCGCTTCCGAAACAAACTAATCCCTTGGGGTAAACCTTCAAAGCGATGCTTCGAGCCTACTGGTCAAATCCATGATTCGCACCTTCACATCCGCCTCTGATTCAAACACCCGTTCCTCAATCAGAATCCAATTCAACCAATTTAAAGCCCCAAGAAAAGCTGAGGGCTGATCAAGAATATAGATTAGATCAATTTCCTGCTCGGTTAATGGACGGGATTGAGAGTAGACATTGATTGCGTATTCCCAACGTGATTTATCTTCCTTAACAATGCTTTCCAACGCCCGTGAAAGATCGCAGGCAACACTATCCATTTGCATTGCGCCAAAATCTACCAACCCTGATAATTCATTCCCGCGAAAAATCAGATGGTCATGCCAAATATCGCGAACCACTGGCTGAACGGGAAAAACAATCTCCAGCAATGGTTCGAGGTTCGCACGGATTCGCTGGATATAAGAACTCCCCATCCCCAATACCAACGCCCGCAATCGCTGAATATAGTCTGGCAAACCGGATTCCGAACAACGACCAAGAGCGTCGATCAACGAAGCAGAGGAAGCCATTGCCTTGTGCCGTGCTTGTAGATTTTTCGACCGTTCGAATCCTAAATTCACCTGAGCGGAAGCAAGATGGAACTTAGCAAGGCTCTCGGCTACTTGGGTTAATCTAGCTTCATTTGGGTCATCATTGAAGCAGGCAACTCCCTCCATCCACTTCGTCACTTCCCAGAAAAACCCACCCGCCGAAATAAAACGCTCGCTGGATTTGGTCTCGAGTGGGGCTGGAATAAATTCACAACCCATTCCGGCGGTGTGAACCAACACTAAATTAATCCATTCCAGACGCTCGCGACTGGGGTGAGACAGCGGCCAACGACGAAGGCAATAACTCCCGTCAGCTGTTCCAATTTTCCATAGCTGAGCACCGCTGAAACCACCGTTGCCGCCAAGGTAGTCAACGCTTAGTACTTCAGAGAGCACATAATGCTGCAGAATGGAGTGTACAATCGACAGAGCAGCTACCCCTTGTTTATCAATCTCGCAACTGAGATACAGCCACCGAGATGTTCTGGCCACCAAAACCAAAACTATTGGTCAAGGCCATGTTGCACTCCGCCTCTCGGGCTTCATTGGGGATATAATCAAGGTCACACAACGGATCCGGGTTCTCGTAGTTGATCGTCGGCGGCAGCACGTTGTCTCGCATTGCCATTAAACAGACAATTAGCTCCGTCGCTCCTGCCGCGGCAATCAAGTGGCCCATCATGCTCTTAGTACTGGAAATGGGTGTGTTCATGGCATTTTCGCCAAACACTTCACGGCAGGCCTTCGTCTCCACCTTATCGTTGACCGTCGTACTTGTGCCGTGAGCATTAACATAATCAATTTGCTCAGGTGCGATTCCGGCATCTTTCAAGGCCATCCGCATGCAGCCGATTGCGCCGCGACCGTCAGGATGAATATCTGTCACCCGAAACGCATCGGCAGTCGAACCGTAACCCTCGATCTCGCCCCAAATATGTGCACCACGTGCTTTGGCACGTTCATATTCCTCCAGCACAACCATCGCCGAACCCTCACCTAAAACAAAACCGTCTCGGAGGCGATCAAAAGGCCGAGAAGCCCCCTGAGGGTTGTCATTATTAGTTGAAAGAGCCGTTAACAAATTAAATCCGGTGACACCAAAGGGATGAATCATGCTGTGAGTTCCACCAGAGAGCATCACGTCCGCTTCCCCTCGCCGAATAATCTCCGTCGCCTCGCCAACCGCCTGATTACTCGCAGCACAGGCGGTCAAGCAATTCGCATTTGGGCCCTGAGCATTGAACAAACTTGCGATATGACCCACCGGCATATTAGGCTCCTGCTCCAATTCCTCCACTGGGTTGAGCCGATCTAGGCCTGTGCGGGTAAATTCTGCGAGATCGATGCTGCCGTCATCATTCAGCGATGACGCCATCATGGACGCAAAAGATAGAAAATCTTGATTCCCCTCACCACTTCCCATGTAGACGCCGAATCGTCGAGGATCCATTATTGAATCACCGACCCCCGATGCTTGGAAGGCCTGAATTGCAGCACCGGCCGCGAACTTGGAATGACGCCCACGCAATTCCCACAATTTTGGATCGTCGACAACACTCGAGATATCCCAATTCTTAATTTCAGCTGCAATGCGCGTGGGAAAATTACCGGCGTCAAAAATAGTCGTATAGCCAACGCCAGACTTGCCTTCTTTAATCGCTGACCAAACGGTCTCAATATCATTCCCCAATGGATTAATGACCCCGACGCCAGTGACCACGACACGGCGACGATTTCCAGATGCGATCATTTTCAACTCCGTTACTTGCTAAAAAGTAAAATCCAACTCGCAGCCGTTGCACAAACAACAATTCAACCATTCAAAAAGTCTTGTGCTCAACGACGTCGGTCAACTCGAATCCGATAGTGCCACTTAAACCCCGGGATTTTTAAGTGAGAAATTTGTTTAACCTGATTTCAACAGCGCTTTTTCCGCGGCAACCATATGTGCCGGAACCTTTACAGGGTTCCCATCACAATCAACCCCCACCTCAAATAATCTCAAAGTACGGATCATACGGCAAAACTGAGCCGGTTCAAACAATTCAACATTTTCAAACCGCTCATCATCAAGACTGGCGAACATCAACTCAATCTCGCACTGCAATTCATCGCCAATGTGAGAAGTTCCTTGGACCATCGCCCCTATCCCCTCTTGATTGTCAATTTTCACACGATAGGTCAAGGTATCGCCAGGATAAGCTTCACGATAAAACTTACACTTTGAAATTTTAGCCAAGACCACTCGATCATTAAAATCGCTCATCTGCCCGAAGAGTAGACCACCGGTTTGGGCAAGTCCCTCGACAATGAGTGAAGGCGGAAAGAATGTCCGACCCGGTGCATAATCGTCGACGACTTCTTCGCTAAGCGACACATTTTTTACGGCCACCGCCGACTGTCCGCTTACCAATTCAGTAAATCGGTCTATCCAGAACCATCGCATCAAATCACACTCGAAAGAAAAATGACAGGTTTTAATGAACGAAGGCCCAACGAGCGTTTACCCGTGGACCTTTTGAATTACTCATCGAGCCAATTAGCTAATTTTTAATTCGACATATTTGCAAAGGTCTTTGACCGTGAGCAAATTACCAAAATCTTGGATAAGTGGATTGGTTTCGAATTTGGTAAAATCCGCAAATGGCATCCGCTCTTTTAGTTTTTCAAGTCCCTCTTGAGTGACTTTGCCGTCGCTGATGTATTCAGCGTTAGTCAAAATATCATCGGGGAAAAGTTCGTCTCGAGGAATCGAAATATCAAATGCTTTTTCAAGTTTGAAAACGATGTCCAAAAAATCGATGGACTCCGCACCAAGGTCGCCCACCATCGTGGCTTCATCGGTAACTTCGTCATCTTCAACGCCTAAAGCGTCAATCAAGGCTTCTTTAACCTTACCAAATACCTCTTCGTTTACGGGCATTCGAAACTCTCTCTCCGTTTGGAACTGCTGTGTAAATATGATTTGTAGCACCGCCCCAAAATGGGCGACCCTACGAACGTTCGATTTAACTGGTCGCCAAAGTCTTTTCCGTGTCGGGACTCGTACTTTCGTTTCCAAGTTGATTAAATAACCACTTAAAATTCATTCGAAACTTGTGTTTCATATAGTTGTCAATGGCAGGATCCACATCACCTCGATCCGCCAAATTAAAAGCATCAAGTACCAACCTGCCACTTGTCGCTGTGGTTCCGTTAACCGAACCCACAACTTTCAAACTGGTTAATGATCCATCCACTTTCTTTATTTCAGCATTCACTTTTAGTGAATCGCCTGGTTGTACAAACCCCTGAAACTTCAGGCTCTTTGTTTCCCGCAGAACAACGCTGGAATATTGAAAGTCATGGGACGAGCGAACTAACCACATGCTCGTCTGAAACATGGACTCCAACATCATCACACCCGGCATCACAGGAAACCGCGGAAAATGGTCCTGAAGGTAATCTTCGGACAATGTAAGGCACTTAACCGCCGTAATCGACGAACCTTTTTCCAGCGCAAGTATTCGGTCGAGCTGGGAAAATCGCATTCTCAATGAACCCGCTGTGAATTTGGGATGACCCCGAAACATCCCGTTGATGCTTTCTCTGGTCGACCCAAATGTAGCAAAATGAATGTTTTACCTCAACAACAGTTAGCCTTTGGAACTACCGATTTCAACAGTTAAATTCACCCAAGAGTAGGACTTATCGCTCTTTTCCCTTCCCTCATTAAGCCCATCTCGAGCCTCGCCCAAACAGAACCCCCCAGATGCCCTCAAACCCCATGAGAATGGTCGTTTTAACCGCTCTGTATCACTCACTACAAAAACCTGATAGACTGTGTGAATGCGACGAGGAATAGCAGTCTCACCCGGAGTTGCGATAGGCACTGCCTATGTGATTCACGAAATTTTCGTAAATCCAGATACGAAGCGCCTCGAAGACTCCCAAATCACCGCCGAACTGGCCAACTACGAGACCGCTCGCGATAAAGCCGGTGCGGATCTCCGTGCATTGGAGCGGAAAGTTGAAGCGCAAGTCGGCCGCGAAGAAGCCTCCATCTTTGCCGTCCATCAGGCGATCCTTCGAGATGCAGCCTTTACCAACAAGATTCGCAGTTGGATTGTTGATGACAAAATGAATTCGTCCGCGGCACTTCATCGACTGCTTGGAGAATACACAACCCTTTTCGCGCGCACCAATGACGAATACCTCCAGGAAAGACTGAATGACGTTCGCGACGTGATTATAAGATTGGGAAGCCATCTCAATGACGCCGCTAAACCAGAAACTGGATCGATCGTAGGGCCACTGATTGTTGTAGCAGACGAACTATTGCCCTCCCAAGTCGTCGCTCTGGGTGACATGGACGTCAATGGTATCGTCACGCAGAAAGGAAGCCAAACCAGCCATGCGGCGATTGTGGCTCGATCAAGAGGTATCCCGGCAGTATCTGGCGTGAGTGGAATCGCGCGAAAAGTCAAAACTGGAGACACGATCGTTGTCGATGGTCGCGACGGCCATATCGAGATCAACCCTAACTCTGAAACACTCAAGGCGTTCAAAAAACTCGAACGTGAATTTTTCGACTTAAAGGATAAACTCGCAACCAATCGAGACCAACCATCGCTGACTGCCGATGGTTGTGAACTTCGTTTACAAGGAAATATTAACGGTGTCGCTGATGCCAATGCAGCCTGTGCGATGGGCGCTTCCGGGGTTGGGCTCTACCGAACGGAATATCTTTATCTAACCCATCCAAGCGTCCCCGACGAAGACGAACAATACGAGGCATACCGTGCAATCGTTGCCGCCAGTCCCAACCACAACGTTACCATTCGAACCCTCGATATTGGCGGAGACAAGACGGTCGCCTACCTTGGCCACGACCATAAAGAAGCGAATCCATTTATGGGCTGGCGGAGCATCCGACTTTCTTTCGAGCATCCTGAATTCTTCAACACTCAGATTCGAGCGATTGTGCGCGCTGCAAGTGAATTTCCTGAAGGAACGGTTCGCTTAATGTTCCCTATGGTTACTACCGTCGAAGAAATTCGAAAACTGCGAAGCATGGTTCGCCGAGCTTACAAGACACTCAACTCAAGGGGCATTAAGACAAAAGAAGTCCCAATTGGAATGATGCTCGAAGTTCCTGCAGCTGCTGTGTCGATTAGTACGATGATCGATTTAGTCGATTTCGTATCGGTCGGTTCAAACGATCTAGTGCAGTACTTAATGGCTGCCGACCGCGACAACCCCAAAGTCGCACACCTTTGCCAGCCTCTAGCACCCCCGGTGCTAATCGTACTTAAAAACGTTATCGATGTCTGCAATCGAGCCAACGTCCCAATTACGGTATGTGGTGAAATGGCTGGAACACCACGCGCTTTCGTGCTCTTACTTGGAATGGGACTGCGACGGTTCAGCATGAGCCCCGCATTCATCCCTTCGATCAAGCGATTGGCAAGTCAAATCACTATCGAAGAGTCTGAACGAATTGTCGCCGCAGTAATGAAATTCAAAACGACTGCGCAAGTTAAAAAATTCGTCGCCCGTCTGATTGAACGAATTGCTCCAGACTTGAAGATGCTTTCGACCGAGTAACCTTGTAATTCACGCTGCTCTCAGCAGACGAAGGTTGGTTCAGTTACTGGCGACTTTTCTGGCTTGCTTGAAAGCTCCCCGATCGGCGAGGTTGACTCCGCCTAAAAGCAATAACATCGCAATCAATAAGACAGTGCTGGGTTGAACGTGAGTAAATCTGGCAATAGCCGAAAATGCGCCTGACAAACTGAAACAAGCGAGCACTAAAATAACAATGCCACGCTCGCTTCGCATGTTGCGCCAGCGCTCAAGATTGGATGTCGAGAGAATCAACAAAAACGGGAGCAAAAGAATCGTCAGATCATAGCCATAGAAATGCGGACTCAGGAGCACCGTCGCAACGATCATGGCTGAAAATTGCCGAGCAAACACATCCGATTTTAAAGCAACTGATTCACCAACCGCTCGCCATAAAAGAAAAACAACAACCAGTGATAACAAGGCAGTACTTACCTCTGACAACCATGGGGGCTGAGCGTGAAAGACCAACGTTACTGCACCCAATAAACTGTGTGCGTCTTCAAGCTGGTAGCCTTCCGTTTGTAAATAATCATTCATTCCTAAAACGACATTTAGGTAATTTCCAAAGAGCTCTCCCTGATAAAACCAGGAATAGGTCACGAACGAGAAAACCACCAAAACCGCCCCCGCAGCAAATGCCCATTGCCGCTTTGCTAACATCGTTAGCCCAATCACCAGCCCCAGATGAGGCTTGAACACAAGCAATCCAAAAACAATCCCGGCTCCAAAAGGGCGTTGGTAGCGGAGCAACAAGAATGCTGCCGACAGAATCACCAATAGGAAAACGGACTTCTGCCCCATTACGAGCGCATTTAAAAACGGTACGAAAAGAACCGCTGCCAACACATAAGCGAAAATATAATCTCGACTTGCTGGGTAAAACCGAAACACAAGCCAGCCAATAATCGAAAACGCTAACGCACTCAGGCCCAGCCACACCTTGGACGCGGTCGCATAATCAAGCGCCGCCAACGGGCGCAAAAGCGAATAATAAAATGGCGGGTAGACCATTGGAAAATAACTCGATGCCGACCACTCAAAACCTACGACCTGGGGATCGTGCTGCAGTGCATCTATATATTGCGCATCGTACAATTGCGACGCCTGTTCCCCCGAAAGAACCGTCGCCCCAATCCACTCTTGAAGAAAATCGCCGCCCAATGGGGCGGTTCGCAACTCTTCATTCTTTCGAAAATTTGGGGAAACGAAAAAGATCAGCCCGGCAATCAATATTGGAAGGCCAAGAACTAGCCAGGGCACGCCAGGGTTCGGCAGTTTGCCCGTTGCGGTAATCGAATTTTGCTCGCACTCCAAGGGAGTCATACCAATATCGCACTCATGAAAGGGCTGAACATTTACTCGTGAAAGAATAGCCGACTTCAGAGACAAACCGAATGCCCATCTCATGCTGCTGGCAATCTCTGCTGTTATCCACGCTTTCGATCCAGGCACAAAAAAACCTTTGCCTTCAGGCAAAGGTTTCTAACTACCGCAAATTGAATAGCAGGTTGTTAACTGCTGTGATTATCAAGGACTGCCTGTAAATCGCTTTTGTCTCGATATCCGGCGATTCGCTCTACGACTTCGCCACCTTTAAATACCAAAATCGTGGGAACAGCGGAAATTCCAAATTGCACCGCTAATTCCATGTGATCGCCTACGTTCACCTTGCCGACAACCGATTTTCCATCGTTCTCTACTGCAAGTTCGTCAATGACTGGACCCAGTCGTTTGCAGGGAGGTCAGCCCTGCGACCAAAAATCAACCAAAACGGGTTTTTCAGAGCCGATAACATCCGCTTCGAATGAGTCCTTTGTAAATTCTACCGCCATATTTTCTCCAATTTAAAAATCTTCGCCACGCTCGGGATTCCCCCGAATAACGAATACACAAATCCAGATAATCTCGACCTTTTTCCGATTCTAGCTGGTTACCGTTACAGGTCAACAAGCCACCAATTCGAGAATGACGCGATCGACACCACCAAACTTCCTACGTTGATGATCGACATCAACGACAGAAGAAACTTACACTCGCCTTAGAAATTTCATGAAAAATGTTTACAAGGCAAATGATTGAGCAACATCCGCAGGAGCGGGAGCATACTCAAGTGGTTCCATTGAACTCCCTGCCCTGCCCTGTGAGAGTGAACGCATCGCACTGGAATAACCGAACAGCTCAGCCAAAGGCGCATCGGCAATGATCGTTGTCGTTTCCAAATGAGTATCCGTACTGACGATCTGAGCCCGTCGCTGGGCCAAGTCTCCAACAAATTCACCGTAATAATCTTCGGGGGTTGTGATCGTCAGTTTCATAATTGGCTCTAACAACAACGGTGACGCTTTTCTCAAAGCTTCTTCGAACGCTTCTCCGGCAGCAATTGAAAACGCCATGGGAGTCGATTCTTCCGTCGTCTCAGCGTCCAACAACGTCACCCGGATTTTTGCCAGTGGGAAGCTACCGATCGAACCGCCCCCTTCGCCGCGAGCCTTGATTTCGTCTTTTACCGACTGCACCATTTCCGGCGGCATCGCGTCGATCGGCAACCGACTTCGAATCGCCACACCCGTTTCAATTTTTTCATCGGGCTCCATTCGCAATTTGACCTTCGCAAACAACTGCTGGCCATTGACTAAGCGATGACACTCTCCGATAACTTCGACACTCTGACTAACTGTTTCCCGATACGATACCCGAGGTTTGTGAACTTTCACATTTAGATTGAAATCTCGAAGCAGTCGATTCTTGATCACTTCGAGGTGTAATTCACCCATTCCCGCAATCAATGTCTGACCAGTATCTTCATTTTCATTTGCCTTGAATGTTGGATCCTGTTTTTTCAATAGATCAAGAACATCACCAAGTTTATTCCGATCCGCTGTCGATTCCGGTTCGATCGCCATCTCAATCACGGTTTCAGGAAATTCAATTGGCTCGAGAAGAATAGGATTACTCTGCTCGCAAAGCGTATCTCCTGTGACCGCAAATCGAGGACCAATGACGCCAACGATTTCACCACAGGTAATTTCATCTAACTGACCATCACGCTCTTTCTTGGTCGCATGAATCTGCCACAGTTGGGCGGCATTTTCTTTTTTATCTTTTGAAGGGCAGTAAACTCGCGAATTTCCTTTTAGCACTCCCGAGTAAACTCGAATCCAATACAGGTCACCCGTCTTGGCTGGCAAAATCTTGAATACCAATCCGCAAAACGGCTCTTTCGGATCAGGCTTGCGGGCCAACTCCTGCTCGGGCTTTCGCGGATTCGTTCCCACCACAGGTGGACGCTCCAGCGGATTGGGGAGATAGTGCTTAACACCATCAAGCACACCCTGCACACCAATACCGTGTAAGGCTGAACCACATACAACCGGATGAATCTTTCCCTTCAAGGTCGCTTGGCGAACCGTCTTACGAATCAAGTCATTCGAAATCGACTTCCCCTCAAACGCCAATTCGGCCATCTCATCACTAAAGTCGTACAGCGTCTCGAGCAACTGCTCGCGTGCAAACTCAGCTTCATCCAGCAAGTCCTCTGGAATCGGAGCCTCTTTTTGTTTTCTTCCTTCATCCTCAAAGGTGACATAGCGCATTTTTATCAGGTCGATCAATCCCCGAAATGGATCGTCTACGTGTGATGGGCCGAGACCAACCGGAATCTGCAACGCAACTGGATTGGCTCCCAAACGTTTCTTAATCTCATTGAAAACCCGCTCAAATCCAGCGCCCTCACGATCGAGCTTATTGATGAACGCCATTCTCGGAACACCATATTTATTGGCCTGCCGCCAGACGGTTTCACTTTGAGCCTCCACCCCTTCCCGAGCACTGAACACCACAACCGCACCATCAAGCACTCGCAGACTCCGCTCGACTTCCGCGGTAAAATCGACATGCCCTGGTGTATCTAGCAGATTGACATGGATGTCTTTCCAGTCAAACGTCACACAGGCAGAATAAATTGTGATTCCGCGTTCCTGCTCTTCTTGATCGTCGTCGGTTGTCGTCGTTCCACTGTCAACTTTTCCAACCCGATGCTTGGCTCCGCTTAGAAACAGCATCCGTTCGGTAACCGTCGTTTTCCCGGCATCGATATGAGCGATGATGCCGATGTTTCTCAGATTTTGGAGTTTGCGAGCCATAATAAATCAGCAACTAAAAGCGTGATTGCCTGGAAATTAAATCTTGCACTCGGAAATTTCAATCATCCAATTTCAATCATCCAATAAGCGCATAAAAAAACCGCTCCGTGTTCGACGCAGCGGTTTGGATTCTGTTTTTTGTTACCAAGCGAAGTGGGCAAACGCTTTGTTCGCTTCAGCCATTCGATGGGTATTCTCTCGTTTCGTCATCGCCGCACCTTCCCGGTTGTAAGCTGCAACTAATTCATCGGCAAGACGCAAATGAGTCGGACGCCCCTTCTTGTCTCGGATCGCCGTTAAGATCCACCGAATTGCGAGCGATTGCTGCCGACTTCGACTAACCTGCATCGGCACCTGATAAGACGCACCACCAACTCGCTTTGAGCGAACTTCAATGTGCGGCTTAACGTTCTCTACGGCCGTGGTGAAGACATCAATGGATTCAGCATCTGGAACTCGCTTCTTGATTTCATCAAGTGCGTTGTAGAAAACAGCCTGCGCTGTGGTTTTCTTTCCATCCCACATTAAGCAATTGATGAACTTACTAGCCAAAATCGAATCAAATTTTGGATCCGGTTTTAGCTGCGTTCGGCTGGCGGTAATTCTTCCCATGGTACTCTGTATTTTTATAAGAAATGTTTACTATTGATATTTAGAGTTGCGAACAACGCAACGAACTACTTCTTCGCGCCGTAACGACTTCGTGACTGCTTTCGGTTTTCAACACCCAACGTGTCTTGAGCCCCGCGGACAACTTGATACCGAACACCCGGAAGATCGCGGACCCGTCCGCCTCGTACCAATACGATCGAGTGCTCCTGCAAGTTGTGGCCTTCACCAGGAATGTAAACCGTGACTTCTTTTCCGTTTGATAGTCGCACACGTGTTATCTTCCGCAACGCCGAATTCGGCTTCTTCGGAGTCATTGTCCGAACCTGCAGACACACGCCCTGTTTTTGGGGACAACGCTCTAATACAGGAGCCTTGGTAAACTTGCGCTTCTTCTTGCGTTTTTTGCGGAGAAGTTGATTAATCGTAGGCATTCGTTCTTCTATCTATCCTCGCATCGATTTCGTCGACGCTACTAATTCCAGGTGAATTTTCAACCGGCCCACCTGCGCAAATCGCTCAAGTGGAAGCCCGTAAAAATAATAGTTTTAAGCAAAATGTCAACCTCAAATCGACATTTCAATATGTCATTCCAGGGAGGATGGGGAAAATAGCATCACCAGTAGATGTCTATCGGCCGGGATGCTTCATAATTGCCCATTTTCTAAGGAAAAAACCGATTTAGCGGCAACTTTCGCCACTTCGGTCAATTTTTCCCTAACCTTTGGCTAGGCCCCTCCATCTAATAAGTCTTGCCACTCCTTGAGCTTGTCCCACTCACCAGCAGCTGCCAACTGAGCCTGATCAGGCCATGTCGACGGATTCATGGTCGCCATGATTCCCCCCGCATGGTTAAGGACTTCCTTAATTTGATCCGGCGTAGTCTGAGCTAATTGCTGGAAACTCATTAACCCAACGCTGTTCAACAGCCCTGCGACTTGTGGCCCAATCCCCTCGATTTTCGTCAAGTCATCCGAGGCCACAACTCTTCCGCCGTTGAGCTGATCCTGCCACTGACTCAGTTTGTCCCACTCACCAGCAGCCGCCAGTTGTGCTTGATCTGCCCAAGTTGTCGGATCCTGAGAATCAAATCCACCAGCAACTAAAAAGTCTTTCAAATCTGCAGCTGACGCTTGTGTCAATTGTGTAAAAGTTGTAATTCCCGCCGTCGCCAGATGCTCAGCAATTTTAGGGCCAATTCCCTCAATCTTTGTCAAGTCATCCCCTGCAGCGGCCACGGGTGCCGGGGCCGATTCCGCAGGACGACCACCCTTCAAACGATCCTGCCAATCTTGCAATTGCGTCCAAGCTCCGACCGCAGCCAATTGAGCCTGATCGCACCAAGTGGTTTCGTCATGAGCACCGTAACCCCCGACTGCATCAAGTATTTCTCGAATCCGTGCCGATCCAGCAGAAGCCAATTGGGAGTAGGACATAATGCCGGCCGCATTCAAATGTCCTGCAATCGCCGGCCCAACCCCCTCGATCCGAGTTAAATCATCAACCTCAGCCGGCGTCGCTGGAGCGGCCGCAGGAGCCTTTGTAGGAGCCACACGACCGCCATCGAGACGCGCTTGCCATTCTTTCAATTGATCCCACTCACCTCGGGCAGCCATCTGTGATTGGTCAGGCCAGGTGGTTGTGTCATGGGCCCCGTAGCCACCGATATTGTCCAAAATGGACCGGATTCTCGCTGGATCAGTTCCCGCAAGTTCCGCAAAAGTGGAAATACCAGCGTCATTGAGATGCTTCGCAATCGCAGGACCAATTCCCTCAATACGAGTTAAATCATCACCGGTTGCAGGCATCGGTTCGGGTGCGGTAAAGCCGCCGAGCAAAGCGTCCAGACCAGCGTCATGAACCGCTCCGGCCATTGGAACAACTTCTTGAGTGGCCATCGCGTTGGAGAAATCATCGCCACCAATTACCGCTCCGGCATCAGCTGATGAGCCACCGTCACCACCGAAAATTTTCCATGGGTCGTCGACTTGCTCGGGAGCCTGTGATTCCGCTTGCAACTTCATCGCTTCCAAGTTGTATTGAACATCGGAATCTTGGAATGTTCGGAATCCTGTTCCTGCCGGAATCAGATGGCCAAGAATAACGTTTTCTTTCAAACCAACGAGGTTGTCGACTTTTCCAGCCAATGCCGCTTCGGTAAGAACCTTTGTTGTTTCCTGGAAACTCGCCGCCGAGATGAAACTCGAGCTTTGGACTGCCGCCTTGGTAATACCCAACAGCTGGGTACTGTAAGTCGCCGACTTCGGCTTGGTGCACTTGGCTGGCTTTCCGCCGAGTGTCTCCACTTGAGCGTTCGTGTCTTCGAAAACGACCTTGGGAACGATCTGACCTTTTGAGAAATCGCTATCCGCTTTGTCAGTCACTTTCACACATTTTGCCAGCTGGTCATTGACTTGCTGGAAATCAAATCGATCGCAAATCAAACCCGGTAACATGTTGGTGTCACCCGCCGACTCGATTTTCACTTTTCGAAGCATTCGGGCGATAATGATCTCAACGTGCTTATCGTTAATTTCCACGCGCTGACTTCGGTAGACCTGCTGAATCTCATGACCGAGGTACTGTTGAACGGCCTCTTCACCGGACACCCGCAGAATATCGTGAGGGACCAGCGGACCATCAACCAATTGCTGACCAGCTTTAACAATGTCGCCAGAGTGAACACGGAACCGCTTTCCAGGTGGAACTAGGTGCTCTGCTTCAATTCCACTTTCACTCTTAACAACAATCGATCGCTTTCCACGTTTCTTCTCAGATAGAATTTCGACGACACCGTCGATTTCGGCGAGAACCGCCGGGTCTTTCGGTTTTCGTGCTTCGAAAATCTCTGTGACTCGTGGCAGACCTCCAGTAATATCTGAAATACCGGAAGCTTCTCGCGGAGTCTCCGCCACAGTGGAACCTGCAGAAATCATATCCCCTTCGTCGACCGTAATGTTCGCACGCTCAGGCAGATAGTACACATCCGCAACATTTCCTTCGCTGTCTTCAATCACGATCTGAGGATGCATATCACCTTTGAAATCAATAATCGTCTTTCGAATTGTTCCACTGGCTTCAGTTTCGATCTGCATCGTCTCGCCATCGATAATGTCTTCGAAGCGAACTTTACCAGCAACTTCCGAAAGTACTGGAACCGCAAACGGGTTCCACTCGCAAAGAACAACATCACCTTCAACTTCTTGGTCGTCCGCAACGCGGAGTATCGAACCTTGAGGAATCTTATGACTTTCTAATTCGCGGCCACGCGGATCCAGAATCGAAATCTCTCCATTTCGGTTCAACACCACTGTGTCGCCTTGGTCGTTCGTGGCGTAACGCATACGTGTGATCTTAACGACACCCGCACGGCTACATTTCTTCTGGTTCTCTTCGGTCACCGTACTCGCAACACCACCGATGTGGAATGTCCGCATCGTCAACTGGGTTCCAGGTTCACCGATACTCTGGGCAGCGATGATACCAACCGCCATACCCTCTTCAACCATGTCTCCGGTCGACATGTCCATTCCATAACAACAGCGACAAACACCCAAAGGTGCATCGCAGGTCATTGGACTGCGAACTTGGATCTTCTCTAATCCCATCTCTTCGATCTTCCGCGCGATTTCCGGCGTAATCATCTGGCTCTCACGAACCACGACTTCATCGGTAACAGGGTTAACGATGTTCTGTCGAGACACACGACCATTGATCGCAGTCGCCAACCGAACTTCAACTTGCTCACCTCGATAAATCACACCTTTGGTAATCCCCAGCGTGGTTCCACAATCTTCCATTGTGATCACAACGTTTTGGGCAACATCAGCAAGTTTACGTGTTAGGTAACCGGAGTCTGCTGTCTTCAAGGCAGTATCAGCCAAACCCTTTCGAGCACCGTGAGTCGACGAGAAGTATTCCAAGACCGAAAGGCCTTCACGGAAGTTCGCCTTAATCGGCGTCTCGATAATCTCACCGGACGGCTTGGCCATCAGGCCACGCATTCCAGCTAACTGTCGAATCTGCTCAACACCACCACGAGCACCCGAATGCGCCATCAGGAACACTGGATTAACATAACCCATACCGCCACGATAATCCGTCTCCATCGCCGCCATCATCTCCTTCGTGATACTTTCACGAGCGTGCGTCCAGGTATCAAGCACCTTGTTATATCGCTCTTGCTCAGTAATCACTCCACGCTCGTAATGCTTACGAAACTTGAGAACTTCTTTTTCAGCGGCAGCAACGATTTTCTCTTTGGACTCCGGTGTCACCAAGTCGTCAGTCGCAAACGACAAACCACTTCGCGTACTCTCCCGAAAACCAAGCTGGTTCATATCGTCCAATAGATCAATCGTTTCACGACGACCCAAACTCTGATAACAATCTGAAATCACAACCGCGAGATCGCCACTCTTGAGTGGGTAATTATAAAAATCAAGACCGTCCGGAAGCATCATGTTAAACATGATCCGGCCATAACTGGTCTCAATAATCTGACTCGGCAATCGCTCTTCTTCGTTGACACGCACAAACCGTCCTTCAGGCAGACGAACTTTAATACGCGCGTGAAGCTTAATGACGCCCTGTGCAAACGCAGTATCGGCTTCATCGAGAGACGAAAATACCATCCCGTCTCCTTCCTGATTAGGAAGCACCAATGAAACGTAGTAGCAACCCATCACCGTATCCTGAGACGGACTCATAATCGGTCGGCCATTGGACGGGGCAAAAATGTTATTGGTTGAAAGCATCAGCGTATGAGCTTCAACCTGAGCCTCGATTGAGAGCGGCAAGTGAACCGCCATCTGGTCACCGTC
>CALKNI010000181.1 GCA_938091115.1 uncultured Pirellulaceae bacterium
GATGGTAAGCCGAGTGATGGTAAGCCAAGTGATGGTAAGCCAAGTGATGGTAAGCCAAGTGATGGTAAGCCAAGTGATGGTAAGCCAAGTGATGGTAAGCCAAGTGGCCAAGCAGAGCCGCCCCAACCGGGGCAGGAGTCACTGGATAAGGCGATTGAACATCAGAAAAAAGCGGAGGAAAAATTAGGGACTGGCAAGCCAGACGATGCGAAGGCGGAGGAGAAGAAAGCTTTGGCGGATATGAATCAGGCTCTTAGTGAGATCAAGAAAGAAAAACGCCGGATTGAGACATTGCCACCGGAGGCACTGCAGCAAATGGCGGAAGAGCAGCGCCGCAATCGTGACAAAACAATGGACATTTTAGAGGAGATGAAAAAAGCTCCTAAACCAGAGGAGGAGCCTGGTGAGCAACCTGATTCCGGTAATCAAAAACAACCTGGTCAGAGTAAAATGGATCAGGCGGGTGAATCGATGAAAGGTGCTTCGGGGGATTTAGAGAACCAGGATCCTAAGGAAGCTCAGAAAAAACAGAAGCAAGCTGAAAAGCAGATGGAAGAAGCTTTGGAAGAAATTGAGGACCGTTTGAAACAATTGCGGGAAGAAACTCGTCAGGAAAAACTTGCTCGTTTAGAAGCGCGATTTAAAGAAATGTATGATCGTCAAGTCATTGCGGGTGTTATGACGGTAGAGTTGGATGACAAATTAACTAACTTGAAAAATCTTGGTCGGCGAGATCAATTGCTGATGTTGCGAATTTCGAATGAAGAGTCAGAAATCAGCGAGCTTGGTCAACAAGCTTACGATCTGTTACTGGAAGACGGCACGAGCATTGTGTTTCCTGAAATTGTGCAAGATTTGAAAGTCGATTTAGATCGGGCCTCCGAGTTATTAGCGTTAGAGCGCACGGGTCAGTTGACTCAGTTGTTGCAAAAGGAAATAGAATCGACCATTGCAGATCTCATTGATGCT
Organism: uncultured Pirellulaceae bacterium; assembly: GCA_938091115.1. Taxonomy (GTDB): domain Bacteria; phylum Planctomycetota; class Planctomycetia; order Pirellulales; family Pirellulaceae; genus Mariniblastus. Next base: position 970 of record CALKNI010000181.1, read on the forward strand.
TTAAAGGAAGCTCAAAATGAGGGCGGCGGTGGAGGTGGCGGAGGCGGAGGCGGTGGCGGCGGGGGCGACCAGCCTTTGTTGAAAAAATCCGCAGAGCTGAAAGTGTTAAGGATTCAACAAATGAGGCTGAACCGGCGGACAAAAAAGGTTGAGCAATTACGTGGACAAGAGGATTTGGGGAAGTTGTTGGACCAGGAAGCAATGAATGCAGCCCAATTACAGGCTAAATTACTGGAAATGACCGAACGGATCATGGAAAAAGAGAACGATCGGTGATGTCAGGGGTTTTATTACAGTGGCAGAAAAACCGGCTTAAATTGCTGAAAACCTATTTTTCGTGGCTGAATTGTTTTTTTTCGCGTTTAAGGTGATGGTCTCGGTGGCCTTTTGTTGAATAATATGAGATAGATGGACTTTGATATTGCGTACTATCGCTTGCGAAATCAATGAGGTGCTTGAAATGAAAATTGGACGATTATTCCCAACCGCACTCGGCCTGATAGCTTTGGGTGCCATGTTCGTCGGAGTGACGGATTCGGTAGACGCAAACGATCAGCATTCTGAAAAGGTCAAAGCATCTTTTCTCGAGCACATTAATTCTCTGGAATCGGTTGCCGCGCCTCAAAAGGCAGCGATTCAAAAAGCAGTTTCTGAAAAAGACAGTGATTTTTCGGATGCTCTTACCGACTCGCTGATTTTGATGTATCCCAAATATTCGGATGCGATTTCAGCATCGGATGTTAGTGGTGGACACGAGCGGGCCATTGAACTTCTCTCGCCCTTGCAGCAGTCCGAGGATAAGTACTTGGCGGGGGACGCGAGTTTCTATCTGGCAAGAACGCTTATGAATGAAGAGCGGTTTGAGGATGCTATGCCATGTTTGCAGAATTTGGTCGGCGATCTCAGCGGTTACACAGTTCATCAAGGGAGTGCGCAGTATTATCTAGGAGTTGCACAGGCAGGGCTTCTGAAAAACCAAGAAGCCATCGAATCATTGATGCGATTTCTTCAGTTCAACCCAAACGCTCCGGAACGACTGCGGGTCAGCGCATGGCGGCAAGTCCAGCAAATTCAGTCGATACAGAAAGGTAAATTAGATGATATTTACCAACGAATGGATTTTTCACGGCGTCGCTTGGAATTAGTTGAGACGGATGAAGTAACTCAAGTTGAGCAGGATAAAATCGTCAGTATGCTGACGAATCTTATCAAAGAGGAGGAAAAGAAAGAGTGCAGTTCCAATTGTAAAAAAGGCGGTACCTGAGAGGCGAGTAAAAAAGCTTCTGGTCAGAAGCAAGCTCAGTCAAAACCAAGTCAAAGTAAGAAAAGCCAAAAGGGTGGAACGAGTAGCAATCCCAACGGGCAGGTAGTGAAGAAGTCCTATGACGATTCCCCGGCAAGTCCTTGGAGCCGACTGAGAGATCGAAGTCGAGATCCTGCGAACAACGCCGTGAAGGAGAAGTTGCCTGCTAGGTATCGAGACATTGTCGAAAGATACACCGAGGCCGCCAATGGCGAGGGTCAAAAGTAAGTCCTGTTTCAGTTAGCTCAGCCAGATAGCACGGCGCTGCCCAACTTGGGTAGCGCCGTTTTTTATTGTTCGTTCGTCTCTTGGTCTCAAGACATTTAACCGGTTGTGAGATACAATAAGAACATGATTTCCCAACTGCTTAAAAACGATATGAATGGTCGGTACCTTTCTTCCGGTAGGATCTTGATTTGGATGGGAACGCTGGTTGGTGCTTGCTTCGGCGATTGTTTTACGCCGGAAGGTTTTCAGAGCAATTGGCTTTCCTCTACCGCAAAAGCTGCAACGCAGGACGAAGGATTGGGTCAGGCTGCTATCGAATTAATTAATGGTACAACTCTCAAGTCCTCGATCCAGGGAATCGCCTCAGAAGGGCAAGTTGACGGCAATGCCATTCCGCCGGACCTGAACATTCGGCAGGTGCTCTCCATTAAAACAGCAAGAAAACTGAGCGACTCGCCAGAGGATAGGGCAAAGCTGCAATTTGTCGGGGGGGGCGAGTTATGGATCGACTCAGTGTCCATGGCGGATGAGAAAATCAAATCGTTTTCGGCGATTGGGACACGCGAATTGCCGCTCGAGTTGTTGAGTGCGATTGTCTGGACGAACTCCCCCTTGATCGATCGAAAAATTAAAGCTCCCTCTGTGGACTATGATGTGATATTCGTAAATACCTCCTCAGGCGAACGAATGGTTGAGGGGATTTTGGAAGCGGTTGATTCTGAATTCGTCAGGATTAAGTATAAGGGTGAATCGAAGAAGATTGGTTTAGGGAAAGTTAAAGCAATCGTCACAGCGGATTTGGGCCTAGAAAAACCAGGCGGCGCTGCTGCTGCGATTCTGCTTACCGATGGTTCTCAAATTGTCGGGGAAATTTTGAAATTAGAAGGTGGGATTTTTACGGTGGGAGTCACCGCTGAAAATTCTGTTCAAGTGCCAGCCAGAAAAGTTGTTTCGATTGTGATTCAGTCGGACCGTTTGAGATATCTTTCCGACCAAGAACCTCTTGAGGTTCAGGAAAAGTCCATATTTGCTTTCCAGCGACCTTGGAAAAAGAATTTAAGTGTTGCCGGTAAGCCGCTCGAGATACGCTTGAAGGATTCTGAGGAAGTAAGATCTTTTAAAAAAGGATTGGGAATGCAGGCTTCTTCAAGGCTTGTGTTTGCTAATGATGCGGGTTTCGATCGGTTCTCTGCGGTCGCAGGGATTGCCGCCGAAACCAACGGCCGTGGCGATTGTCAAATGATTGTTCGCGGTGATGGAATCGAACTCTGGTCTGAGCGTGTGACGGGCGAGGGAGGGCCTCTGGAAGTAGATGTAGATATTGAGGGTTTAAAAGAAATCGTTCTGATGGTGTCCCCGGGTGCTGAGTTTGATCTTGGAGATCACGCAAATTGGGGCGAAGCGCGATTCATAAAAACAAAATGAATAAGTCGATTGCATGCTGAGGTCGTTTAAGTGGTGGTTCATCGAACCTAGGGGAAATGAGCAAGTGGCTTAACAGATAGGTGAGAGTATGATCAAGCAGCACATCGGGATGCGTTTTGTTTTTCTTTGGTTAGTGGGCATTCTAGTCGCGCCCAGTTGTCAACTACTCTCTGCTGATGACGATCTGAGCTTAGAGGAGCAGCAGCGTGTAACAGCGATTGAACGGTACCGGATTAAGGCGATCAATCAAGTAATACAAAGCGTGGTTGCCATTTACGATGAAGATCGCCAAGGCGGCGGCTCGGGGGTAATCATCGATCCCAGTGGAATCGTTTTAACGAATCACCATGTCATCATGGGGGCGGGCGTCAAAGGCTGGGGGGGACTCGCAGATGGTAAGCTATATCAATGGAAGTTAATTGGTACGGACCCGGGTGGAGATCTTGCAATCATTCAGCTGGAAGGTAAGGCAGTATTCCCAGCGACTCCATTAGGGAATTCAGACGAGGTCAAGGTTGGCGACTGGGCTTTGGCAATGGGGAATCCGTTTATCTTGACGGAAGATCAGGCTCCCACGGTAACGCTGGGGATTGTGAGTGGGGTGAAACGTTATCAACCGGGTGCGGGGCAGAATCAGTTGGTTTACGGTAACTGTATCCAAGTGGATTCGTCGATTAATCCTGGTAACTCGGGCGGCCCATTGTTCAATTTCAAAGGTGAGGTGATTGGAATAAATGGACGCGGTAGTTTTAAGGAACGGGGTCGTGTGAATGTTGGATTGGGGTACGCTATTTCCGCGAATCAGATAAAGAACTTTATTCCTGATTTATTAGCAACCAAACTAGTTGAGCACGCGACGCTCGATGCAAGTTTTTCCGATCGCGGTGGGAAAGTGGTTTGTTCTCAATTGAATCGAGACGCGCCGGTAGCAGTGGCAGGTCTTGATCTTGGAGATGAACTGTTGGAGTTCGAGGGAGAGAAGGTCAAGAATGCCAATCAGTTTACTAATCTAATCTGTACATTGCCTGAGGATTGGCCTACTGAGCTTTTAATTCGCAAACAGGATGGGACGGAACGTCAGATTACCGTACGGACTTTTGGCCTTCCTTATGCCAAGCCTCGTCCTCGTAGTGGGCAGAATGGGAAAGACGAAAAGGATCCTGAGAAAAAGAAGCAATTAGAGCGACAGCGTCAGATGGTTGCATTATTATCAGCTAATCCAGGTGACATTCGACACCCGGAAATCAACCGGGGTTATGCCCAGCTCATTCTTGAGCAATGGAAAAAAAGTGTTCGTACAGATTCGTCAGTCGGCGTCGCTAAATTGACAGGTAAAATTTTAAAAGGTGGGAAGGAACGGGGCACGCACGAAACGTGGTTGGCGTCCGACGGTCGAATTCGCGTGAATCAAGTCGAGGATGACCAGCAGTTAGTCTACCAATACGATGGCGATTCTTTTTGGGTGACCGAAGAAGGAAAGACAACTGAGTTGCCATTGCAAGCGGCGCAGTCACGATGGGGATTCAATCAAGCGTTGATGATGGGCTCTGTGCTTAGGGAAAAACCGCTGAAATTGTTCGGAAGGGTGTTGATCGATGGAAGTGATAAGGCGATGGGCAAAAATGCCTATCGTTTTAAAGTAGTCCCATCCGAGGGTGACACTGTTTATTGCTGGTTTTCGATGTACGACTCCCAAGGAAGGCCAAAGGTTAATTTGGTCAAGTCATCCCTAGAAAAGGATTGTTTGATTGCGGGAGGCTCCACTTTTGCGTCGTGGACGCAGGTCGGTCCCTTGAGATTGCCTCTTAAGCGTCAGAAGATTTCGGGACTGAAAGAAAACGTTGAGCTGCAGGTGGTTGATTCAGATTTTGAGTGGCTGGAAGACGTAGGCGATGAATTATTTCTCGCAAACTTAAAGAAGAAGTGAGTGCCTCAGTAATCTCGGATTTTGGTAGGCGTTTGTTTTGAGGAGAATCTAAATTGAATACATTCGGTTGGCGGATAGCATTGCTGGTTGGGTGCATGGTATTGACTGCCAGTAACCATCCTGTTTTCGCTCAACAGAAAGCTCTGCCGAGTTTTATTGATCAAGCGATTTCGAAATCACAGCCAAAAATGGTAAAAGTGTTCGGCGCTTCTGCTGGAAAGGTCGAGGGCTTTGCGACCGGGATTATTGTTTCTAAAGACGGGCTGATTCTTTCATCTCAAGGCGTTTTTCTTGATGGTAGGCAAGTCAAAGTGGTGTTGGCCGATGGAGCGGAGCACATTGCAACCATTTTGAAACGGGATCGAGAGACTCAGTTGTCATTACTCAAGATCCAAGCAGTTACCCCCAGTTTTTTTGAGCTTTCGGCAGAGTCGGTTGGAAAAAAGGGGGACTGGGTAATTGCCTTGAGCAATGCATTCAAAGTGGCTGATAAAGATGAACCGGTCTCGGCAATGTTAGGTGTAATTTCGCTGCGGACAACGATGGAGGCGAGGCTAACCAAACGCGATGTGGCTTACCGGGGAGAGTTGGTTCTAATCGATGCGATCACTAGTAATCCCGGGGCGTCTGGCGGCGCGGTGATAACACCCGATGGGAGTTTGGTTGGTATCGTTGGAAAGATTATCAACAGTTCAGAGACCAATACGCGGCTCAATTATGCGGTGCCTACTCAAGTGCTCCATGAATTTGTAGCTGGAAAGGCGAGCGTTAACGGTGAGGCTCAACCTGTTACTGAGCAGCAAGACGTTGAATTTGGAGTCGTCTTGTTCAAGCTCGGTGGGCGCAATAACCCAGCTTATATTGATCGAGTCGTTCGAGGTTCGCCTGCTGCCAAAGCAAAATTAAAAAGTGATGATATGATTGTGTCGATTGCTGGTGAAAAGATTGGCAATTTGAAAGACTACGCTGAATCTCTTAAGTCCCTACGTCCTGAAGAAGAAGTGTTGATGATTGTGAAGCGCGGAGTCGAAATGGTGCGTGTTAGAATTGCGCCGCGGTTGAAGAAGTGACAGTATTTGATTCAATAATTGGTAGCAGGCAGATGTTAGTCTGGTAGAGGGAGTGGATGTGAATGCGTGATATATTTTTGCGTCTGGTAGTTGGCGGTTTGTTAGGGCTGCTGGCGAATCCACTCACGTTTGTGCATGCTCAAACAGACAATGATAATTCAGAGGTAGATGCCGCCGATGCGGCAGTGTCGGGACTTTCTCAAGCTGAGTTGATGGAAGCGATGACGCTAACATCGAGAGCGTTTCGAAATGCAACAAATCGTGTTGCGCCGTCATTGGTTACCATTGAGTCCTACGGTGGTGTTTCGGCAGTGCAAGGCAGGATCGGTGGAATTCGAAAACAGGGAGAGGGAAATACAACCGGAATCGTAATCTCTTCTGACGGATATATTCTTACGAGTACTTTTAATTTTATTCAAAGACCGCCGGTGATCTCAATTATTTTGGCAGATGGTAAACGCCATTTTGCCCAACTTGTTGGCCGCGATGATACTCGAAAAATTTGTCTCTTAAAAATTGATGGACCGACCGATTTGCCAGTCCCAGAAATGGTGGATGAGTCCAAGGTCAAGGTTGGTCAATGGGCAATTTCTTTGGGTGTCGGTTATGGCGATACCAGTCCAGCGATGTCCACGGGAATTATTAGTGCGAAAAATAGAATTGGCGGTCGTGCGATTCAGACAGACGCCAATATCAGCCCCGCGAATTATGGTGGGCCTCTGATCGATATCGAGGGACGCGTGCTTGGCATTTGCGTTCCCATGAATCCTCAATCCCAAGCTGTTGGGGCGGGAGTGGAATGGTATGACTCCGGAATTGGTTTTGCGGTTCCACTGGCCAATGCGGAGAAACTGCTAGATCGTTTAAAAGCAGGAGAATATATTCGACCCGCATTTATGGGGATTCAATCAGGTCCAAATCCGCTCGGCGATGGAATCCTCATTAACAAGGTTAATCCTAACTCTCCCGCTAGCCGGCTGAAGTTGGAAGAGGGGGATATTCTCATAAGTATCAATGACAAGCGAGTGAATGATATGTTGCGTTTGAAGCAACTAATCAATCGATTCGAGGCAGGTGAAACGATACGAATCACCGTAGAGCGAAAATCTACTGGAAAAGAGGAAAAGTTGGAGTTGCCTCTGGATCCCCCCCCTTCCAATGCAAAAGAACCGCTCGCCGTACCAAAAATTAGGTAAGTGAAATGCGAAGGTGAGTTATTCAGCGCCGGCCGGCGTGACGCGAATTTTGGCGTTGTAATTCCCAGTCCAGCGGTAATTTTGCTGAACATAGGAATCCTGTATCGCAATTCCCAGATAGAGTGTTCCTGATTGCTTGACCACGCCGGAATGTTCTTTGCCGATTTTAAAGATCTTTCCCGAGGAACCAATCCTTGCACATAGCGTGCCACTTGAGATTCCCTGGAATTGCCCCTGATTCGATAACCCTTCCGGTGTTGAAGAGGTGCTCCAGTTAGTCCATTGCACAACACCGTCCGCTTTGATTGAAATCTTGTCTCCTTTGGTAACTCGGAGACGGGTGTTGAGCGGCGTTCGCTGAAAGAATGCGTCGGACGCAATTTTTACAGTCTTCTTGGTCGCTGATATTTTCTCTTGAACGGGGCGATCCGCCATTTTGACATCGCTTAGCTCAACTGTCAGTTGCCCAAATTTACTGTTGACCGTGAAGGTTTCCTGAAGGATCTTTCCAACGATACTAAATTCGGGCGTGTCGATTGAATCACCCCGGATCAACGCACGTTCTGGGGATTCGCCCTCTTCTTCTGCGTCCTCAAATTCCTCTTCAATCGCTTGTCTGATTTCGGAGAGACGCTTTTTTTGTTCCGCACTTCCGTCGGAATTAAGGTCTTGTAATTGTTTTCTGATTTGAAGCCCCATGTTCGTCAACTCGCGGTGAGCAGTTTCGCGTTTTGCAAAATCTTTATCGCTCAGTTGAGTGATGAGGTCCTTTATTTTTTTATCCAACTCAGGAAAACTGTTTAGACCCGGAAACAGTTTTTTGATTCGTGATACTGGAACGTCAAGAACACCAAACTCGGTTTTAATGGAGATGACGTCCATGGTCACCAGGCCTGCCACAATCGAGCCGTCCCACATATGAAATCGAATGAAATTATCGGGAACCTGCTCGGCCGTATTTGCTTGGTTTCCAAGAGCTGGTGCTGGGTCGGCACTCTCCTGAGCTGCAACAGTATTCGCAGTGAAAAGCATACAAGTTATTATTGTGAGGCCAATAAATTTGTAGGGTCGAATTAAATTGACTTTCATGACTTACCTAGTTGAAAATTTAAGGTTTCGCAGTTACCGGGGGATTCTACAATTTGTCTCGATGGCTTTTCGTGGAGATTGATTTTACCGCGTTCTTTCTAAATGGGGTAAAGTAGCTGATATTATTCAAAAAAAATTATGTTTTAGAGAGAGCTCGTTTATGAAAAATTCAAAATCTAGCCAAGAATTTCACCTGAACTCTATCCAAAACTCAATTCAGGAATTTGGTTTTGACGGATGGCTATTATACGACTTTCGCGGCTTAAATGCTTTAGCGCTAAAAGTTTTGGGGATCTCGGAGGCAGAAAAAGGTTCGCGGCGTTTTTTTTACTTCATTCCATCGCAAGGCGAACCAGTGAAACTCGTACATCGGATCGAATCGTCGGCGCTGGATCACTTGTTGGGGAAGAAAATTATCTACCTGACTTGGCAGGAGTTACACGAAGGTTTGAAGGAGATCCTTGGAGATAGTCATAAAGTTGCAATGGAATATTCGCCAGATAATGCCAATCCATATATTTCTCGGGTCGATGCAGGAACGGTTGAATTGGTACGAGGCTTCGGAGCAGAAGTGGTCAGCTCCGGAAACCTGATTCAGTACTTTGAAGCGCGGTGGACGCAGGAGCAGTGGAAGCTTCATTTACAGGCTGATGAACTGAATCGGGCGGCGTTTGATGCAGCTTGGAAGTTGATCGCCGAAGCGCTTCGGAGTGGAAAGACGATTCGCGAGGCGGAGGTTCAAGATTATGTGATGGATTATTACACGGGTCACGGAATGACTACTTACCACCCACCAATTGTTGGCGTCAATGCAAACAGTGGCGACCCGCATTATTGCCCAGTGCCAGGAGCTGATTCGGAAATAAAGGAAGGGGATTTCGTGTTGCTCGACATGTGGGCGAAGATGGATGTTCCCGAAGGTGTTTATAGCGATCTGACCAAGGTTGGTTTTATGGGGGAAAAGGTTCCAGGAAAATACAAAGAGATTTTCGACATCGTTGCTGCCGCTCGCGACGCGGGAATCGATTGTGCTAAAAGTGCTTTTAGTCAGGGGCGAGACTTACAGGGGTGGGAGGTAGATCGAGCGACGCGTCAAGTGATTGAGCACGCCGGGTACGGTGAATTCTTTATTCACCGAACGGGTCACAATATTGGAACAGAAACGCATGGTAACGGTGCCCACATGGACGATTTAGAAACGAAAGAAGATCGACTTGTTCTTCCGTTGACCTGTTTCTCAATCGAGCCTGGAATCTATCTCAAAGAATTCGGGATCCGCAGCGAAATCAATGTCTTTATAAATGCAGATTCGGAGGTGAAAGTCACCGGCGGAATACAAACAGAGGTCACGCCCGTATTAAGTCAGTATTAAACGTTTGATGCCGGGGCAATGTTACTTCGCCATCAAAAAGCCGGCGATGAAGCCAACGAGAATACCAATAGAGAGGCAAACGATTGCGGTCACGAACAACGCTGACATAGAAAAGGTGATTGCATCGTTAATTCGACCCGCCGATTTGTATTGCTCAACTGTGGAGAGTGGCGGCGGAGGTTTGTTGTGCTGACCTGAGATCGAATTGTCGTCGGACATCGTTCCATGGATGCTGCTTTGCGAAGTGTCGCTAATTTCGTGCATCGCCATTTCAGTAACGGCGTCATTGGGATCGGTATCTTGAGCATCAGGTGATCCAATCGGTGCGGGCATCCAGCGAGGTCGGTCGCCCATCTCTTCACGCAGCAGCGGGCTGTCATCGGCAGCCCATGGCGCGAGGCGCTCGGCAACTTCTTCGGCAGACTGAATGCGTTCTTTTGGATCTTTTTCCATCATGTCGCCAATCAGGTCAACAAAGTCATCGCTGACTTCTTCGTTGAACCGTCTTGGATGCCATGGCGTTTCTTCGAGATGTCTCCTGGCTTTACTTTTGGGTGTCCCGCCGGGAAAGGGAACTTTGCCAGTGACAGCGTAGTACAAAGTACAGCCAAGTGAATAAATATCACTGGCACTTGTAATGTGTTGTGGCGTGCGGATTTGTTCGGGAGAAAGATAGTCGGCTGTACCAACGATTTTTCCCGCTCTCGGATCGGTGGCGTCGTTAAGGTAAAAAGCTAGTCCAAGATCAGAGAGCTTGGAAACACCGTCGGGGGTGACAAGGATGTTGCCCGGCTTGATATCGCGGTGAATTAAATCGCGTTCATGTGCATGTGCGAGTCCTTCCGCAGATTGCTTAATAATGTTAGCTGCCTGCTGAACGGAGAGTTTGCCTTTCGAGCGAACGAGTCGTCTGAGATCTGTCCCAGGAATATATTCGACTACAAGATAATGGACGTTGCCGTCCTCACCTGCGTCAAAGGCTCTGACAAGATTGGGGTGATCCAGTTTTGCCTGAGCTCGAATTTCGCGGCGAAAGTTCTCGATTGCCTCGGGCGTTGTTTTGTGGAGCGGTAATACTTTGACTGCAGACTCTCGGCCGAGCATTTCGTGTACGGCTTTGAAAACCTGTCCCATTCCACCTTGACCGATCCAGTCGGTGATGATGTAAGGGCCCAAGTTTAATTTTGTTCGGCCGGTGAGTAATTGATCCGCTTGATAGGCCGAAATGACTTGCATTTCAACCAGTTGCTGGGCGACTTTCTTTTCACTGGGTGTTGTTGAACTCGACGAATCGCTATCTGGCGCTTTCGCTAATTCGCTCATTGCATGCCGCAACTGCTCTTCGGTCACCAGTTCACTGGCGAGAGCAGTATCGCGAAAATTAGTTTGTGTGGTGTTCATACAAGACTCATTGCTGCAACCGCAACCATTAACCGAATATTATGGGTGAGAAAAATGGGTTGCTGGGAAACTAGGAACAGATTTCATCATAACGAATACCGATCAATGTTCCACCAAGATGGTGTTTCCGCTTGAAACGATTGTAAGACCCTGTTCGTCGGGTGTTCAATGCAGAGTTCTCGCGAATGTAGTGCAATTCCGCGTTTGAATGGGAGTTCGCTTCCATATTTTCGATCCCCTAGAATGGAGGCTCCTGCGTTTTCGAGCTGGACACGAATTTGATGTTTTCGGCCAGTTTCGAGCTTGATTTCCAGTAATTTGGTAGGGTTTCGGCGATTGGTGTCTTCGGTGCCGATGGTTTTGTAATTCAGCCGTGCTATCTTTGCTCCTGAGGGTTTTTTTTCCCCATTGGGAATAACGGTCATTCGATGAAGTGATTCGTTTTTAATTACCCAGTCTTCCAGCCTTCCGCTGTCTTCCTGCAAGACGTCCGGAATGATCGCCCAGTAGGTTTTGCCCGCCGTTCGGTTTCGGAACTGCTCAGACAGGCGACCAGCAGCTTTTGAGGTTTTAGCCAGAACGATAACGCCGCTCACAAACGCATCGAGGCGGCTAACGATCCCAAGGTAGACGTTTCCTGGTTTGTTGTATTTCTTTTTGATGTATTGCCGGGATTGGTTTAACAAGCTCAACTCGCCTTCCTTAACTCCCATCGTTGGCAATAATGGCGGTTTGTTAACAACCAACAAGTGATTGTCTTCGAACAGGACATTTAGTTTTTCCAAGCTTGACCGCATCGTTTTTCAATCACAAAATTTTTTGGCATTCTTTGTTAGACAAGCCGTTCCACAAGACTAGCACATTAAACCGGCATGACCAACCAATCCAACGAGTTCTCCCTGATTCTTGCAAGTCAGTCGCCGCGGCGTTCGAAACTTTTAGAGAGTGCGGGATTTCAATTTATCATTGACGCTCCCGATGATTCCGTAGAAAGAGGTATTTGTTCAAAATGCTCTCCTGAGGATCTTGTTTTACAAGCTGCTTTTCTTAAGGCGCGAGCTATCGCTTCAAAATACGATGGCGGAGTAATTATTGCCGCTGATACTGTTGCAGAATGCCAAGGGGAAATCCTTGGTAAACCCGTTGACCGAGAGCACGCGGAGAAAATGTTGACTTTGATGAGTGGTAAAAAACATCGTGTGTTAACCGGCGTTTGTCTCTGGAAAAAGCCAGGCGATTTTCACCGTCTTCATTTGGAGCAATCCGTCTTGGCGATGGATGTTCTGGGAGACCAACAGCTTAAAGAAATCCTCGACTCTGACAATTGGATCGGCAAGGCTGGAGCCTTTGGATATCAAGAAGGCCTCAATTGGCTTTGCCTTGAAAGCGGGCTCGAATCGAATGTTGTCGGGTTACCGATTGAGCGACTTCATGAGTGGATCGGTGCACTGTTAGAAATAAATTAGTGCGAAAACGCCGTGATAAATTTTGGCGATGCTAATTTCTAGGAAATTGATCGAGAATTTGCTGGCGATAAAGCTCCTCTGAAATTTCATCGTAAGTGACCAGAGACGTTACGCGAATTTTCATTGCATTTTTTTTACCATCGGCGATTTGAGGCCCAGAGGCAATACGCGCAAGTTTGCCAAGATTGCGGCGCCGCGTCCCATTTATTTTTTTTAATTCTCTTGTGATCGAGGCGGTCTTTTGTTGAGTGGCGAATTGGAGCCTGGAAATCTCTTCACTGATGCTTCTCAAGCGAAATGAGTATCCATTCCAATCGCTGCGTTTTTGTGAAATCTGAAATTCAATGCTTCGAATTTCAATTCGTGGATCATAAGTCCAAAATTTGCTAACGGGGCCGAGATTTAAAATGGCGAGCTGTTCATATAGATAGAGAAGTCTTTTTTCGCGTTGTTGAATTTCAATCGAGGTAGCTATTTGTTCCTGCTCGATTTGGGAGCCTTGGCTCTCCAGTGTCGAAATTCTAGCATTAGCGTCCTGCCTGATGCGTTCAATTTCTTCGGAAAGCTGTTGTTCTGAATCTGATAAACTTTCGTTTTCACGATTTAGTATCTGCTCTATTTTCTGGTCTCGCTGCGCGACTTTTGAAAGTTCTTCAGTTTTCTTTTGAGCTTGGTTGTTTTTTATCTCTGTGTATTTTTCTTGGACTTCTGTTCGACTCGAATTGAATTCCCTGAGGTGATTCTGAGGTGCTGTGTTGATAATAAATTGAGTCGTTGTAAAAAGTAAATTCTGATTTACGCGGTGGGCGACTGGCCCTTCCAGATAACCAATCAATCTTCCTAGTCGAGAATAAATTGAAGTTTTAACTTCGGCGGGGAGGTCGGCGGTGGCAATCAACTGTTGGTTTAAAGAACGTATTGCAACAAGCGAAGTTTCAAAGTTATCTTCCAAAGCGTTTAGCCAAGCTTTCAGCATCCATCCATCAAGATTGCGCGGAAAGATCTCTGTGATTTTTTCGGCAACAAGTTTCGCCTCGTTCGTTTTATTTTGTTGCAGACGATTCACGGTGTATGCAACAGAAACGATTGCGGGAGGCGAACTCAAATTTTCATAAAATTTTTCAGAGGCAAGAGCATTTTGTGGGGCTCGCCCCCAATACTCGTTCAGAAGAGTTTGGATGATTTGTTCGGTAGACCCTTGGTTGGGTTGCTCGGGGAGACTTAGAAGTTGATAAGCTCCTGCCGGTGTATTCCATAACAACAAAAGTGCTATCACAAATAGGAATTGAAGCCCTGGCCGTTTCAAACGGCGGTGCTTTGCAAGCAAGATGAAAGTGTTTTTTAAATTGTCCACTACTGTTTTGACCCGTGTTAGTTCGCCCAGTCCAATTATCGGGAGCATTTTTTTATAATCAAGCGATTTAGGAAAGTAAGTCTGGCGGTTTGGGGCGATTGGGTCGGCGATGGTGTTGTTTGGAGCGTAAATAATTAGCATTGACTAAAAATTTGATACGGGACAAATTCAGGCTAGGCGTCTCCGCATTTTAAGCGGAGACGCACAAGAATTCACTAACCAGAGGTGCACGGATGCTCATTTTGGTATCGCAATTAATTGAAAATTGTTTCGGGCTTATCAAGCGAAAGCTTGAATCGATCATCGTCTTGTTGATATTGGGATTTCCCCTGTTGGGGTTTGCTCAGCAAAGTGAATTTGAGTTTTCTGCGCCACCTCCTCCGGGAGGGAACGTCAAAGTGAGCTCCGATGAGTCCGTTGGGAGGGCCAGCGGTTTTCATCAACAGCTTAGCCTGAAGCACGTTTCGACACCTGGTTTGGTTTCATCTCTTTCAATAGGTAAGCAGGAAAAGGTTGCAGCCACCGCTGTTTTATTAGAATCGATTGGGGCTCCCGAACCACCGAAAGACCTTTTGATGCCGGAGGGGCCAACCGCGAAGAGTTTTGGAGAACCGCTTGCTAACGACCTAAGAGCAGAAGTGGCGAAGCGAAATTCGGAGTCAGGTGTGGTGTCTGCCAATATTGAGATGGCGATCGAAGATTCACCGCTGTCGCCGAATGGCACGTTTATGCCGATTCCAAAGAACGGAGCGCAAGCTCAACAGCCCGGGGCTAAAGTTACTGCCGATCGTTTACGGTCGGAGTTCCTGCCAACATTAGATAAAGACCAATTCAGATCAGCCAAAAACCAAATAGCGCCACCTTTGAATAGGCCGATGCGAGAGGTGTTGATGGCGTCTGAAATTCCGACTCATGCTTCCGGCAAAGCGAATTTTTCTGTCCCCCAAGGACAAGGCAGCGCTGTTCAACTCGCAGGTTTTTCCGAACCAGTTTATAAAAAAACTAAGTCTATCCCACTCACTGCAAAAGAATTGATTTCTAGATATTCTTTGGAAGAGTATGAAAATCCAGTCCCAGGCCAACCCGTAAATTTGGTGGATTTCTTTCAGCAACCACTCACGCTGGAACGCCGCAGTATGCTGGTGCGTCAGTACTGGGAGACGTATTTTGATTGGGCAAACTATGTTGCCGCTGAACGATACAGCCAGTGGTTAAAACGAGTACCGGTTCCGGAATCAACTTCGGAGCAGGCTTTGCTAACCGCAGTCGAAGCGGTCGTTGCCAACGACGTGATGGCAGCGGAAGTGAAGTTGTTGAAGTCACAGGCAGTACTCGCTCAGTTTTGGCCTGGTTCAAGTCAAAATTTGGTAAACCCCATTCCAAATGATTTGCCGTTAATCCAGCGGTATAATACAAACTACGAACTTTATCTTTCCCGGCGACTGGTGCCGACCAAATTTAGAGGGATTGATCGAGTACTTCCTAAAATGCTTGCTCTTATTGAAAGGCGAGCTGAGGCGGTGGGATACTCAAAGTCTGCTGCCGATCGAATATTGGTCTCTACCCAGAGCGAACATTTGCTTACCACTCTCGAAGCTGGAAAAGTTTTTTATACAGCAGAGTGTAATTTGATTGAATCGGTAGTTAGTTATAACCGCGCGATTGGTGATTATGCCCTGAGCGTTGCTACTCAGCCCAAGTCAGCAGCGGAGGTAGTCGAGATGTTGATTGCTAAAGTTCCTGTCAGTTCAACAACTAAGAATGTGATTCCAGCCGATGTGCTTCCTCCAGCCGAAGCCAATTCAAGCGATGTTTCGACCTCGGTAATAAGCAATCCAAAATCGCCAGCGGCAAGCATTGCAAAAGCAATAGACTTTACCGGTCAAAGAGCGGCAGGCGATAGACAAGCGGGAACGACATCAGTATTGCAAGCGAAGAAAGACGCTCAGAACTTAGACACATTCGTGCCACCTGAGTCAGACATTATTTCAGGTCGACGGCCAGCCCCGATTGGTGGTGTCGGCGCTAAACCCGCTCCCCTTCCCAAGGTTTCTGAATCGGAATCAGGTTTTTCATTAACACCAGCGAGTAAGCCACCTGTTTTGAAATCCTCTGAATCAAAAGCACCGGCAGCTGTGAGTGGATTTATGCCCCCCACTGGATTCAAGACGACTCCAACTGTCGACGATAACCAATTTGCGAATCCCCTAAATGAGAATTCCCGAAATGAAAATTCCCCAAGTTTTAATTTTAAGGCGGGAGCCGAGCCTTCTATTTCCCCACTTGGTCCAAATAGATTTCAGCCCCCCGAAAATAAAGGGACTGGGGCGAGTGATGCATTGAAACCGAAGGGATTTATTCCTCCGAATTTTTCAGCACCCGGATTTAATTCTTCGACTCAAAAGTAATACTGCTCACAAGATGAGCTATCTTTACGAAACGCTTTGCATCAGACATGCCTGATGCGTTTCCATTGTTTTTCCATTCGCTGTGGAGAAATCTTCACAATGGTTCCAAGGGGTTGAGCAAACAGAGAAACTCTTAATTCTTCGATCATCCATCGATAAGTTTCAAGCTCTGGATCCACGATGCCGTGGTTCATGTGCAGCGAGGTTTCGCTCCGGTAGCGTTCCCAGTGGTGGACAATCTCTTGAGTATGGAGTCGGTCTTTTTCTATCGACGTGATGTCAATCTTATCCATCCGATAACTCATCGCTTCAAAGTAGCGAGGGTATTGTTCAAGCCAAGGCCACGGTGTTTCTGAAAGAAAGCATCCAGATTTCAGTTCAGCAACTTGCGATAAAATGTCGTTTTGCGTATCGGTGAACCGAGTAGAAAAACTTTCCATTTGTAAGTGTAGTTCGTGGGCGGCATCTGCAAGTTTGGGTAGCCATTTGGCAACACTTTGGCTGGCAATGCTGATTCGTTCCACCGCGTTGAGCTGAAGTAAATCATATTCATCTCGCGATCTTGGGATTTTGTTGCGGTCAACGAATGCGATTCTGGTGATCAAATCAGACAGTTGATTTTTTAAGTCCCCGGCTGGAATGATTTTCGACAAGGGTACCGCATGACGGTTTAATTCCGGGAGCCAATTTACCTGAGATTTAATCGACTTTTTATTCGTGATTCGGAATAATCGTACTAATCCTTGGCGAGTAGTTTGTTCACTAGCATTGATGGAATCCGTAAGCCGCAGCCCCACTCCATCTTTTTGATCCAAAATAGCAGGATAAGAAGCCAGTTGCGTCGCTCCCCTTTGAATGGTGATTTCTTTTGGGAAATCCTCCCAGCACCACTCCTGAAGGCCGTCGCGATTCCAATTTGAGTCTTCAACTTCAACGATGTTACTTTTAAATTCGTCTCCGAGTTGTCCACGAATGTCAGCGATAGATCTTCCCTCCGCTACAACCTCCCCCGAATCGTCCACAACTTGCATGTTAACTTTTAGGTGGTCTTCCATTTTTTCCGTTTTGAACATCTCGGAAGTAATTGGGATTCCGCCAATTTTAGAAAGTTCCCTGGCAACGGCATTGAGGAAGATTCCCTGCCCAAAGTTGATTTTTTGTGCGACCCGTTTTGCTGTGTCTGGGGCGGGGACAAGGTTGCGGCGCACCGATTTTGGTAAACTGCGAATCAGGGATTTGATTCGAGTTTCAAGTAGTCCTGGAATAAGCCATCCGGTTTGGGCGTCATCCAGTTGACCGACTCCCTCTAGGGGGAGTTTAATTGTGGCTCCGTCGTCTTTAGCGCCTGGAGAGAATCGGTATTGGATAGGGATTTGCATTGACCCTACCTGAACTTGATCGGGGAACTGCTGGCCCACGTCCGCGATTTCAGAGGATGGAAGTACGTCAGTTCGCGTCATTCGCAGCCGTTGATCGAGTTCTGGTGAATCCTTGATCAATCGCCTGAGACTAAATCCGTCTACCACCGATTCGGGTAGTTTGTCTTGATAAAAATTAAGGATGTCGTCACTGTTGACGATCAAGTCGCGGTCTCGGGTTTTTGCAGCCTCGGATTTTACCTCTTCGAGCAGCCACTGATTGTGCTGATAGAAATCTTCAGAACCCTCAAATTCGTTGCCTACGAGTCCACGTTCGATGAAGAGGTCGCGAGCCAATTCTGGATCGATTTTGGCATAGTTCACTAACCGGCCCGCAACAATAGGCAGTCCGAACAGTGTGACGTGTTCAGAGGCGATAACCGTTTGCTTCTTTTTACTCCAGTGAGCGTCGGAGTAGCGTCGCTTGACGAGATGTTTTGCGAGGGGTTCGATCCATTCAGGAGAGATTTTTGCAATCGTTCTACCGTATCGGCGCGAGGTTTCGACAACTTCCGCCGCGACGATCCATTGCGGCTTAGACTCGAAAATTCCCGAACCCGGCCACAGATGAAATTTGATATTTCCAGCGCCTGTATATTCGTGACGATCGCCCGCCAACGCAATCCCGGATAACAATCCCGATAATAAACTCCGATGAATTGCGTTATCGTCGTCTTTTCGAGAACGAGTTTTCAGGTTCTGGTCACTGGCCATCGAACGAAGTTGGCGATGGATGTCCTGCCATTGCCGCATCAGTGAATAGGATAAAAAATTTTGTTGACAGGCTAGTTTTAATTTAGCGCGGGAGAGATCACTTTTGAGTTGGTGAAAATAATCCCATAGTTTTAAGAGGCTAAGGAAATCGCTTTTGTCGTTCCGGAATTTTTCGTGTTGTGTGTCGGCGGCCTGGCGGCGTTCAGGAGGTCGAACACGCGGGTCCTGCAGTTCTAAGGCAGCGGCAATGATTAAGATTTCACTGAGGCAATTTTCATCATCGGCTGCAAAAATCATTCGTCCAATTCGAGGGTCCACAGGCATCCGGGCCAGCGACCTGCCAAGAGGCGTTAGCTGCCGTCTTTCATTGACTGCGCCAAGCTCGAATAGAGTTTTAAATCCATCTCGGATCGCTTCACTGCGGGGTGGATCAAGAAATGGAAATTCGTCGATCTTTCCAAGTTTGAGAGCGAGGGTTTGGAGAATTACTGACGCAAGATTCGTTCGTCTGATTTCGGGTGTGGTGAAATGCGGCCGTGATTCATAGTCCTCTTGGCTGTACAGTCGGACGCAAATGCCCGGCCCAATTCTTCCGCACCGCCCTGCCCTTTGGTTTGCAGAGGCTTGTGAGACCGACTGAATTGGCAATCGCTGGACTTTGCTGCGCGGAGCGTAGAAGCTCATCCGTGCAGTTCCAGTATCAATGACATAGCGAATGCGTGGCACGGTGATTGAGGACTCTGCGACGTTCGTTGCGAGAACAATTCGCCTTTTTTTTCCGGGTTGAAAGATCTGGTTTTGCTGATCCGTTGAAAGCCGTGCATAAAGAGGCAGGATTTCAGTTTGACGTCCCGGCAGATGGACAGCTCGTAGTTTTTTGTTCAACGAGCGAATATCTCCCTCTGTTGGCAAAAATACAAGTATGTCTCCATCATCGAGTGAGGCTAATTCGCGACACACACGCACCGTATGTTCTTCAATTTCAGTTTTCTCTCGACCAATTTGGCTAACTTCCTCAGGAGGTTGATAGCGGATTTCGACCGGGAAAGTCCTTCCCTCGACCGAGATTATCGGTACAGAGTTATCTTTGTTCTGGGTAAAATGGTCAGCGAAGCGCTGCGTGTCGATAGTTGCTGAGGTAATGATCAGACGTAGGTCTGTTCGTTTAGCGAGGATCTTTTTTAGATAACCAAGCAGAAAGTCAATGTTTAATGAGCGTTCGTGGGCTTCGTCGACAATGATTAAACTGTACTGTTCAAGGAACCGGTCACTTTGGGTTTCCGCCAAGAGAATTCCATCGGTCATTAATTTAATGTAGGTTCGATCTTGGGTTTGATCTGCGAACCGAATTTTGAACCCAACCTCTTCTCCAAGGGGTCGCTTGATTTGATGGGCGATTCTCGCTGCGACGCCTCTCGCTGCAATACGTCGAGGTTGCGTGTGCCCAATGATTCCACTCGCTCCGAACCCTGCTTGAAGACACATTAAGGGCAGTTGTGTCGATTTTCCGCTACCCGTTTCACCACTGATGATAACGACTTGATTGTTTTGAATGGTTTCAATGATTTCATCGCGACGCTCGAAGATCGGTAACGACTGGTCAATCGACGTTGCCGGTAAATTTTCTTCTCGGCTCCGACGCTTTGCGATTGATTGAGCGAGTTTTTCTTGAAACGAAACGAGTGCTGCTCGACTGAATTTGCCGCCGGCTTGCTCACTTTGGAGTCTGCGAATTTCGCGTTTCAGTCGAAACTGGTCGCGCAGCATGGCTGAGGTTATTTGGTTTTCGAGAGAAGAAATCGGAGAGTCCACGTTTGATCAGCAGTGGTTGCGAGTTATTGAGGCGGAGAGGAAAAGATTTTATCACCAACGGGTTATATTAGCTGTCGTTGGTTCGAAATGATCAACCCCTAAATCGTCATTCGGCCACTGGGGACATTGCCTTCACTGTTCGACCTCAGCCTCAAAATAGCTACTCAAATTATAGCAAGTTGAGTGGGGAATGCTGAATTATAAAAAAGATGCAACGCTATTTGTTTTTCGCTGCTACCGGTACCTGAGCAGCGGAATGCAGGAGTTACTCAATATCAGATTCAAGGGGAAGCATGGGAGCATCTTCCGTTTCAAATTGGAGATCCACGACCGTGTCGAATTGGCGAGCTTGTGGGGCATTTCCCTTCGTGCTAATCCATAGTTTTTGCGTTTTTGATCCCTCTGAAGTTGATTTTACAAAGTATTGAATGGTTTGAGTCTCTTTAGCGGCAAGGCCGGAAAGACTCCAGGTTCGAGTTCGAGCACCACTTTGGGAAGCATCTTCGTCGGAAGAGAATTCAAGACCGAGAGGCAGTGTAATTTGAATGCTCAGATTTTTTTCTGTTTGCGTTCCCGGATTGTGAAGCTCCAGGTCAAATTTACGAACATCGTTCAGCCCCAGGGTATCAGGCCCGACCAGTCTTGTTTCGATTGGAGTTTGTTCGGTGATTGTTGAATCCGCAGAGTTGAACGCGACACCTTCCAGCATTTCATAGGATTTAGCCTGACCGGAAGTTGCTTTGTAAATCGCTTGTTCAGCTGAGTTAGCTTGGCTGGAAGAAACAATCGGTGGGACAGTGTTCGTTTTTGAAATTGTAACGGGTGCGGGTTCGGCCAATGTGGGGGTAGGGTATTTGGTGAAATTCAAATCAGGTTGCGAAACGTTCAATTCGGCTGCGTTTTCACTCGTCAAAACCGAGGTGGCGGGCGAGACTGTTTCGGCGGCCCGCTGAGATGCATTTTCTGAGGAATTGACTGTAGATTGGACAGAATGCGTTTCCGCTGAAATGGGTTGTTGTGAAACTGTTTTTGAAAGCGCTGCTATTCGCTGAGGGGGCACGGAGGAGTCAGAATTGAAAAATGGGTTGCGCTGAAAGCCCGGACGTGTCTCAGTCGGCTGTGGTGGAACGGGGCTGATTTGGTTGGATACAGGCTCACCTGAGGTTTTTTTGAGCAAATGGGCAACTTTCGAAGTCATGTGCCGGCCATCGGGTTTCTGAGTTAGTCTGATTTTGTAATTTTGAGCCACTGAGCCATTTTGAATTGGCGTGACTTCAATAACTTTAACAGAGTGAGGCACACGTAGTTTTACTGAAAACTCGTTAGGTGAGTTTCCGTCTACCCGGTCAACGTCAACGGAGACACCATCTCCCTCAAAAAATCCTTCAGCCGGGGGGCGGACAATCACCATCGGTAGGGCGGTGTTGGTTCTAGTTGGTAGCGGAGTCGTTTTTGTGGCAGCAATCGTTTTTGATTGTGGGAGGGAGATTGGCAAGTCTACCATCGTGCTGGAGGTTTGCTGGTTCACCACAGTTTGAACTGCAGGAGTTGATTCATTGAAATTGGCGTGTTGATTTACGATTCTGCGTGGCTGGCCGGCGGCTGTCTGAGGATCATTGACGGGTTCGATGTTGATTAGTTTAGCAGTCGTTGCGGCAGTTTTCACCGCCAGAAATTCGGTTGCACCTGTCAGCAAGACAGCCGTACTGGAAGACTGAGCAAAAGCACTGTTGGGGGCGATGCCGATAACGGTCAGGCAGGCCAATACGAAAATGAGTGCAAAAGGTTTCGTCCAAATTGGCATTGTAATTACCACAGTTCCAGTTTGATGGAATTGAAATTCAGTTTTTTAATACAACTAGTTTTTGCGAATAGCTTTTCCGAGGATTTTGTCATCGTTCGGTGTAATCACCTCTGTTACAAGTTCGCATTGCCCTTGAAATTGATTTTCCATTCCCGCTGTGATTTGCTGCGAATCGCGACCGATTGCATTGAATTGAGCTCGAAACCGGATGATGGTCTCGGATTTACTTTCGAGGCTATCGATTTTCCAAGATACAGTTCGCCTTGCTTCATCGATCCAGCTCACGCGATCGAATCCAGTCAACATGAGGTTGTTGGAAATTTGCATTTGAACAATGATGTTTGTCGCGGTTTGGGATGAGGGATTGAGAACTTTGATTTCAAAAAGATTAGGCTGATTGAGTTGCGTCACGGTCGCAGTGCCGGCAGTGATTTCAATCACACTTGTTTTGGCGACTTCCGATGTTTGATTTAGTGGTGTCGAAGCAAGACTGAAGTTTGGTGAATTGCTTAATTGGGATGCATCCTCTGCGATCGCTGGGAAGGTCATGATTGTGCCAAATTCAAATTCGACTTGGCTAATTCGTTCCCGCTTAGATTCAGTTTGAATCGCATTGGAAGTCAGTGGCGTTTGCGTTCGGGGAAAAGGGCTGAGGAGCGGCTTGAGGCCCGGGTCGGAGTAAGTTGCATCTGGCTCGTAATAGGCTCTGGCATACCCATGGGCGGTTGGCTTGGAATTCTCAATTCGCGTCTGAATATCGGAAGCGTGTGTCGAATCGGGCGGGAGGAAACGGGTGAAGGCGTTAGAAATGGTCGTCGGTGCCGAGGTGCCTGCCGGCGCTTTTTTGGGCTGATTCACGTCCTGCCCAATCGACAGGCCGCAGAGACCGGCAGCGATCATGGGAAACCAGATTAAGAGGATGGAGCGCGACATAAAAACCGTATTTCGGAACGAAAACAGGCGAACGTTTCCCCTTTTGTTTGGGGTGTACAATTCTGATAATCGGAACAAACGGAACCGCTTACCCAGTAAAACCGATACATCCCCACCGGAGATCGCAAACGGAAGCAGACTTATCCTCATAACCCGCAAAGTTTAATGCAAACCGCTAGCAATTGGGGGCGACCGCAGGATGCGTTCGAGGAAGTGAGATCTTTCAGAATTTGTTTTGGGGGTGACCGAACGTGTCGA
>CALKNI010000182.1 GCA_938091115.1 uncultured Pirellulaceae bacterium
TGATGCCGAGGTCGATTGCCACGCTTGCCTGTTCTTTGGTAATCAGTTGGGCGTGTTCAATTCTGATTTCAGGGGCACGCGCCAATCGAGGTTCCAGATGCTTTAAAGAGGAGAGAGTTTGTTCAATGGCACGATCGCCAATTGCGTGGATGGCGAGAGACTTTTCCGTTTCTAAGCAGTTTTCGATGGTTTTGGTAAGTTCAGAGTCGGCGTAAATTAACATGCCTCGATTAGGTTTTTTGCCGGTCAGGAATGGGCGGTGGAGTGCTGCCGATTCTGAGCCAATGGCTCCATCGGTAAATAACTTGAGGCCGTGTACCTGCGTTTTTGCCTGAGCAGAAAGGGATTGATATGTGTCCGGCGCCGACCAGAATCGGGTGCGATTAAGGAGGTTGCAATCTTCGAAAATCTGTATCTCGTTCTCGTCCACGAGCAGCATTTCTTCGAGGTAGTGAATTCCAAGTTCTCTCAATTGGCCAAAGAATTGAGTTAGGTTCTTTCGAGAAGCATAAAGATTGGCAAACCAGTTCAGAACAGCTCGTAGGTTGTTTTCGTACCAAACTGGATCCGCTATTTGGTTGACTGTTTTGCCGTATTTTTGTCTCAGGTAATCCATCCCACCGCGATTGATGAGCAGAGAATGGAGGGAGACATTAAAGACCGCCAGCGGAGGCATCAATTCCATTTCTGCCTGCGACCAATGGTAGCGATTGCTTCTCCAGCCATGGGCGACAGTGAGCCCGCCGTTCTGGTGTTCAAACGACTGGCTAAGCACCTCTTTGGCAGCCTGCTTGGTTTGAACTGAGTTCAGAGAGATCGCATGACTAAAGGCAGAATAAAATAATGGATGTGAATGATGGTCTTTAAGAAGCGGAATAGTGACCGTGGATTCCATGGATGGCTATTTTAAAACCTCAACGCTTACAGGGTTAGCGAATTGATCGCTTAGGTGCTTAAGGGTTTTATTGTCAGGTGCTCCATCGACGATCCAATAACGATAGCGAACGCTAAGAGGTGTTTCTGGCACGACCGTGGTTTGAAAGTAGGATCCAAATCTGCCATAGTCGCGCTCGCTAAATCGACTTGGTTTGGGATTCCCATTGTCGCTAAGGTAGGCAATCGTGTAGACAGAGTTTTCCGTTTTTTTACCTTCGGTCGCTGGATCGGGGATAGCAATTGTCATTGCCAGAAAGGGAAGGTTGATGTGAGATTTATTAATGTCACTTTCATTTTTTTTATTTGACCAGTTTCGGAATTTTCCGGGCTTACCTTGTCCGTCGGGACGATTGTAGTAGGTCAAGTGTTTTGTTTTGTCAGGTACTAACTGTGACGCGCGAAATTGGACGCCAGCGTGTTGGGGGTCACCATCGAGTTTCAATTGGTCGACCAGAGACATCAGGCTTGTTCGAAAGTCAATTACGGTTGCGTTTTCCAGTTTTATCGCTGTGAGTTCACGGCTTTCTTTTGCAAATGGTTGGCCGTCTCTTCCGTTCCAGTCAATCAGGCTGCGTGATTGACCAAAGACCGAATTGGTGGTGGTCAAGAGTTTACGATTAATTTGAGATTCGCCTTTGTTGCAATGCCAGACATCTGCTTGCTGGTTCTCACCGTAGGAAATCCGGTTGAATCCGAAGAAAATTCCGCGGTGATGCGGGAATAGTCCGCCAGGACCTTTGGTGAGTAGTCGATCTCCGTTAGGCGAATAGACATGATGAAATACTTTGTAAGTAGCTTTTCGTCTTTCTGGAGAACCGTTGTCGACTTCTTCGTACATATACGCCATGACTGGGTTGCCATTATGTTGAAGCTCAGCGCGGGTTGATCCATCGTCGTGCCACTTGTATTTATTCGGGGCACTTCGTTTGATTTCCGTGCCCGTGAAAGTAATTGATTTGCCCGCAGTAAGACTTGGGAGAACGAAGGTTAATTCAACTAGTTTTTTATTGCCAGCAGTCTTCGCTTGATCGGCGGATGCTAGAGCATCGCGGTAGCTGGGCGACGAAAGCTGGCCAGTGACCCGGTGGTTGGATTTGTCGATTAGCGAAACGGGACGTGGCTCGTTATTTTCCAGCCAAAGGAGAGTTCTTACGATGTCGTTGGAGCGATCGGTCTCGCCGGCGTCAATTTTGATTTTAAAAATTGACTTTGAATCCGTCTGTGCTCGACACTCTCCGTTGAAACTTAGGCAGGAAATTGCCACAAACAAGAGGATAGATGTCCTCGCTCGCGGTTTATTAGAAAAGAGAGTAACGGCCAGCAAGTCGGTTTTAGGCATCGAATATCCCCAAGTTGTTAAGGTAAGTAGACCATCTTAGCAGCAAAGTAAGACTGAATAAAGAAATGGCTATCAAAAGGTGATTAAGATTCTGTAACGGGCTGGAGAATTTTGAGGGAAACTGAAATTACTAAATCTTTGATTTTGTCACGATATTCGTTCATGTGAGGCGCTATTAGATGGTCACGAAGCGCTTGAAGTGATTCCCATTTTTCAAGGATGGTCACTGAGTCTTCGTTCTTTGATTGGCTGGTAATTCCAGAATCGATGTCACTTGCCGGATAATATTCCAAGCACCCTGCTTCGCGGTGGACGGCCGGAACAATTTCGAGAAAGTGTTCGAGGAATTCGATTTTGGTATTTGGCTTTAGTTCGATAGAGGCGACAACTGCAATCATGGGTTTCCTTCGTGAAAAATGGAACGCTGAGGCGTGAGATGTTAATCTAATTGAATGGTACCAAGTTTGCATCTGGGCCCCCTTTGAGTCTATCGCAGAACCCCTTCTAATTAAGGCAACTTATCCCAAAGGTGAATCATGCAGATCAGTTTTAAACATCAAAATGTTGAGTACCAATGTTCCGCGGCTGAGGCAAAATCACTTGCGATTGTCCTCGATTTTGAAGGGCTCCAACCGAATCATTTTGGAACCGAAAAAGCATCTAGTGAGGTGTTGAAGTTGGGTGGTTTTACCGGCGATACACGGGCCGGTGGGAGTTGTAATGTTGATTGCCTGGAAATGATACCGCATTGCAATGGGACTCACACAGAAACCGTGGGGCATATCGTTAATGAAGATATTTGGGTCGGCCATGCAGCACTCGATTTATTTTCATTGGCTTTTTTAGTTACGGTTGAACCCAAATTGGCAAAAGAGACTGCCGACACTTATCGCCCGGAGCTCGAGCCCGAGAATTGGGTAATCACACGCGAGATGCTTGAAAAAGCAATCTCTAAAGTTGGGGTGATTCTGGCAGTCAAACCGGCCGCTTTAATTGTTCGCACCCTGCCCAATTCGAATGACAAGTGTGCCCGGGCGTACTCGACTGATAGCCAGCCGGCATTTTTTACGGTCGATGCTTGCCAGTTCATCAACGAAACTGGTATTCGTCATCTTCTGGTGGACTTCCCATCGGTGGATCGAATGAATGATGATGGCTTGTTGACGAATCATCATATTTTCTGGAACGTTCAAGAAAGAACCCATGAGTTGTCGGAGGATACGTGGCAGGAGAAGACCATTACAGAGATGATTTTTGTGGCTGACGAAATAAATGACGGAATTTACGGTTTAAATCTTCAGGTGCCTGCTTTTGGAAGTGATGCAGCGCCATCGCGGCCCGTAATTTTTCCAGCGAAGGCGGTCTCGTAGAGTCTGTTGGTTCAACTAATTTCTAATTGTGGTTCGGGATAATGATGACTGCTATGGTAGATTCAAACACATTGCTGGAAGAGGCACGGGAATTGGATAGAACTGATTCACTCGCTGAATTCCGGAGTCAATTTCATATTCCTCACGTCGACACCGTCGAAGATTTATATCTTGTGGGTAATTCGCTTGGCCTCGTTCCACGGCGGACTGCGGAGTACGTTCAGGAGGAGTTAAATCGTTGGGCGAACTTGGGAGTGAGGGGGCATTTTTCAGGCTCACCGAATTGGGCGTCTTACCACGAATGTCTTGCCAACCCGATGGCGGAACTGGTGGGGGCGACTGAGTCGGAGGTTGTTGTGATGAACACATTGACCGTTAACCTCCATTTGATGATGGCCACCTTTTATCGTCCTACGAAAGAGCGGTTTAAGATCTTAATTGAGTCCCACGCATTTCCATCGGATAAAAATGCGGTGGAATCACAAATCCAATTACACGGATATTCAGCGAGTGATTCGTTGCTCGAGGTGCCGCCAAATGATCGGGGTTTGATAGACACTGAGACGATCTGCAAGATGATCGATGAACATGCTGATTCTCTCGCATTAATCCTGCTCCCAGGCGTTCAGTACTACACGGGCCAAGTGCTCGACATGAAGGCAATTACTGAGTGTGCGAGACGAAATCAAGTTGTAATTGGATTTGATTTGGCTCATGCGGTTGGGAATGTAGTGATGGAGCTTCACGATTGGGAAGTCGATTTTGCCTGTTGGTGTACCTATAAGTATCTTAATTCCGGCCCGGGTTCACTGGCCGGGTGTTTTGTTCACGAGCGGCATGCGCGCAACACTGCCCTGCCCCGCTTGGCAGGATGGTGGGGACATCAAAAAGAAACGCGTTTTCAGATGTCGGGCGAATTCAATCCGATTCCGACGGCTGAAGGGTGGCAGTTAAGTAATCCGCCAATTTTATCTTTGGCAGCCATTCGAGCTTCGTTGGATATTTTTGGTGAAGCGGGGGGAATGCACGTGTTGGTGCAGAAGTCGAAAAGTCAGGGAGCATTTTTTCGGCGGTGTCTTGAAATCCAGTTGGGCGATCAGGTGCGGGCGATCGCACCGCTGGCGGTTTCAGGGTGTCAGTTGTCTCTAGAAGTCCGGTTAGAGGGGATCGAGGGGCGAAGTGTCTACGGGGCGTTGGAAGAAAAAGGAGTGCGGACGGATTGGCGGGAGCCGAACGTAATTCGGGCAACCCCAGCGCCGCTTTATAATCGCTACGAAGAGATTTGGAAATTTGTCGATTTGATGGTTAGTTGCCTGCGAAATTAGCTTCGCAGGTTTCAGCTAAAATCTAGATTTCCGTTGTTCGTTTCAAGTTTACGTTTTTATGGATTTGAAAATTGTGAGTAAGCCAAAAAAGATCCTTATTTCCGGTGCAGGTTTAGTAGGATCACTGCTCTCGGTTCTGCTTGGACGTCGAGGCTATGAGGTTGCGATTTTCGAACGAAGGCCTGACATGCGGGGAGTCGAGGTCGACAGTGGTCGCTCGATCAACCTTGCACTCTCGTCCCGTGGAATTCACGCTCTTGAACAAGCGGGGCTGCTCGAGAATGTTCGTAAATTGCTGATTCCTATGCGAGGTCGAGCGCTGCATTTGAGTGGGGGCACTGAGGAGTTTTCTTCGTACGGGCAGCGTGATGAAGAATTGATCTATTCCGTTTCACGGCGAGATCTTAATTGCTTGATGATGTCGGCAGCTGAAGAGGCCGAATCCGTTGAGATTATGTTTAATCAATCCGTTGAGAAGGTTGATTTCGAAACGGGAGAACTAGCGGTTGTCAATTTGGAAGATAATAGCTCTTATCGGCGGTCATTTGATTTGTTGATCGGGGCGGATGGTGCTGGGTCACCGACACGCGAGGCATTGTTGGCCGTTAATGGTGGGGAGTGTTCTATCGACTTTTTAGATCACGATTATAAAGAACTTGAAATTCCTCCTCTGTGTTCGGATTCTGGAGGCTATCAAGTGGAGCCTGAAGCTTTACATATTTGGCCGCGTGGTGGGTACATGTTAATTGCCCTGCCGAACCAGGATGGCAGTTTTACTGTTACTCTTTTTATGCCCAAGCAGGGAGAGATCAGTTTTGAAAAATTAAAGAACCCGGAGCAGCTCAATGCGTTTTTTGAAGCAGAGTTTCCGTCTGCTAAACGACTTATTCCAGATCTCGAAGCTGATTTTTTTAGCAATGCACAGGGGCGTTTGGGGACAGTTCGGTGCTCAAAGTGGCACCACAAAAACAAGGCATTGATTTTGGGCGATGCGTCGCATTCAATCGTGCCTTTTCATGGCCAAGGAATGAATTCAGGATTTGAAGATTGCTCTGAATTAATCAGGTTGCTGGACAAACACAATGAAGATTGGAGCGAGGTGTTGCCAGAGTTTGATCGAATCCGGCGGCCCAACGCAAATGCGATCGCCGATATGGCTCTCGAAAATTACGTGACGATGCGAGAGAGTGTTGCGGATCCTAAGTTTCAATTGAAAAAGCAGCTGGGGTTTGAACTGGAACAGCGTTTTCCTGAACGTTTTGTACCACGATATTCAATGGTGATGTTCCATCTTCTGCCCTATGCTGTTGCTTTGGAACGTGGGGTCATCCAACAGGCAATTCTATCTGAGCTTGTTGAGGGAATTACAGAAATTGATGAAGTTGACTTCGAGAAAGCTCGACTTCGAGTCAACGAACAACTGCCCGAGGTAGATCTAGCGTGTCCTTATTAGAAAGCGATTTTTGAAATTTTAGCCTCACATCAATCGAGTTTACTTGCGTAACTCCCGCGTCAACTGACTGAAGGCATCTTTCATTTTCTCATTCTGAAACGGGCGAAGATCGGGTACTGAAAGTCCAGAGATTGCGTCAAAGGCTCTACGGCTAACGGCCATTAGGGCCGCAACATCTTTGCTCAAGGCAACTGTTTTGTAGGTGTTGGCTGCGGTCAGTATGTTTTTTTTGCATTCGAGGTTAGCCATCATCATTTGATGTTTTTGATGGGCGAGGCCCTCTTTGTAAAACATCGCGGCGTCGTAAGTCAGTTCATTACTTGCGATATTGTTACGAAGGACAGTTTCATCTCCACCTGCAGCGATTGCCCGCTTTGCTTCGTTAATGTTTTTTCGCGCTTTTGCGGCAAACTCATCGAGCTTGGGGTAGTACTCGTTGTCCACGCTTTCAACAAACTTTTCCTGCAGTCGTGACACTGTCTTGAGGAGCATCAGATAGACACCATAATATTTTTTTGCAGCCTCAAGATCTTCGCCGGTTTCATTAGTAAGCCTCTCGAGTTCCGCTGCGAATGTTTTTGCATTATCAAAAATAATTGAGACTCGTACGAATTCGTCTCCAGTAATTGATTCTAAAAGGTTGTCGATGCTATCGGAATCTAAATCCATCCCGATCCGGTTGAGGTCTTTGACGAAATTTTCTTTCTCAACCGTAATGGAATTTTGTGCTTGAACGATTGCGTCTTTGGCAACCGCGATTTTTTTATCGTAGCCGGATTTAGTCACTCCCAGGGGATTGAAAGTGGATTCTGGAGCGGAGATGCGTTTTCTTTTGAATGTAGAAATGTTTCTTTGATTTTCGGAGATCGATTCTCGAAGGTCGAGAATTTGCTGGCGGCGATTGCTTATACTTGAGATCCCGAGCGCTTCTCCAGCAACATCAAGATAAGATTCGACTTTACGCGTTTGCGACTCTTTCGTCCGGCTGAGGAAATCATAGAATCTCAGGTCATCCTCTTCGGGACGGGTTTCGGCATCATCGAAAAGATTCAGCGCGTCATCGAGGGCGTCGTGCGCCTGTTCGAAGAACTTTTGAACTTCTTCGTTTTCTTGAGCTAGGACTTCTTCAGTTTGTGCGTGAGTTTCGAGACCGACAGCAAACAGGCTTCCGCAGATTGCGAGGCACAAAGAGGTAATCCGGAAGTAGCTGTTGAGAATTTGCATATTTCGACTCGGTATTTATTTCGAGAAGTTGAAGGTGTTTCCCTCCATACTAACGGAGGGACGAAATGCGACAAGTTTTTGGAACATCGCAAGTTGTTATTTCCAATAACCGATTTTAGCCGATTGTTATTCAGTTTTCCCGTTAGGTAAGGGGCTGTTTAACATCGGTTCTATTAAGGCAACGTGAGTATAATCGAACAGATCTCGCTAATTGGGATCTCTAAATTGACTTATTTGGCAGACTATTCGCCCAAACTCGGTGGAAATTAGATTAATTTTGTAAAAAAAGACCGCAGGGGATGAGTCCTGCGGTCTGTCCAATCGCCCTCTAGTGGCCAGTTTGTCCCGCAAAAAACAAATTCTTGCATGAAAAGCATGGCGAGAGGGATGCTCGGTGGGACCGGCGAAAATTTCTGGAATTCAATTCCCAAAAATTGACCGGTTAGAAACGTTTAGGGGATAACAGCGACTCCCGTGGTGACAAGAGCTTGGCGAACCGCTCCATTGAGGCTGAATGGGATCGGGTCTTTTAGCCAAGGAGCACAATCGCCTGGGCGGTAAAATCCAAGTGCATATTGGCAGTCGGTAACTGGTTGGATACCTGTTTGATAGGGAACCGTAACCAAACTCACAAAAAAGTGACCTACGGAGTGGATTGGTTGCCGAAGCGGACCGTGTGTGTGTCCATATCGTTCGAGCTGTACATTTTCAAAGTAAAGTGGTTTATGACAAAGTGCCGAGGCTTGCCAAGCGTAAGTCTGAGGTATCCAGTCTCGAGCTGCGGTTCCTTGATTACCTGCACTGCACAGTTCCGGTATTTGCCAGAACTTAGAAATGGTAGCCCAGTCTGCATCACTCAGTTTGGCATATGGAATTTTTTCTGTTCCCGAAGCAGCTTCGATGATCACGTAACCGCGGCGGAGGTCGATCATGGTTCCTGTAGCAACGACATTGCCAGCTCGATCAATCCAGTCTCTCGATTCGGTTTGGTAGAGTGAGCGGTTTCGCCCCGGAAGCGGGCTCAAGTCTAAAGCGATGTCTTTGATTGATCCGTCGAGCAACTCAGCTCGAAACTCATCGCAGTTTTGCAATGATGAAATGGAAGGGCGTTGGCTATTCCCGAAATCGAAGTTGGGAACTGGAAGGTCATCGGTGGGCGAGTCTTGTGTTGGCTTTTTGAACCTACCGAGTTCTTGATTTCCCTCAATAGCCTTTCCTCCTAATGGATTGGAAGGATCTGGCGTCGTTACTCTATTCAATACAGAAATTTGTGACATTGTAGATGGGTCCGGTTTCGGTTCAGAGCCCTCTGCTTGCTGGAAGGTGGAGGCTGTATCTTGGTTTGACTCAAATCTACCAAGAGATTGCTCTACAACAACGCGATCGGCTGGAGGCAGTTCGACGGATTCATCGTTAAACGGGTCTTGAGTTGGGACTACCATGATCACCTGTCGAACCGCATTTTGAACCGGCGCTGGCAGGTTTGAATTGTGTTCGTTTGGGTAGGCGTACTGAACGCCTGAGGCGTTCGTAGGTTTCTGCGGTGTTGAGTTAACTCGACGTGTTGAAGCGGAAGCGGTGTTGTAGGTTGATTTCTGGCGGGTTGTTGATTTTCCGTTTGGTCGCGACTTCCGGGGTGTATTCTGGGATTTCGAGTAAGCGGAGGACCTGTTATTGAGACGCTGAGACGGAACCGCTGGTGTGTAAAGGAAATTGGTGACTTGGTTTTGGAATTTGGCAATCGCATTTTCGCGTTGCGGCATATAACTTTGTGGGGTAGCTTTGCTGGGCCGCCGTCTTGGAATTTCCGTTCCCGAGGCTTTCGAAGAAGCAGCGGGTTTTGCGACCAGCATTCGCTGAGGTGTTTTTCTGCTGGTGTGAACGCTGGTTTTTAGTGACTGAATGGGCGCGTTGTATATCGAGTCGACTGCGGCGCGTCTTGGAGGCGTTGCCATGCGAGTGTTTGCGGGGAGTTCGGCCTGGTCGCTGAACTTGCGATATTGAACTGGTGGCGCGGTTGCTGAGCTAGGCTGAATGTGAACCGGTGGTGCAAGAGGGTTGTAGCTAACCTGCTTGGAG
>CALKNI010000183.1 GCA_938091115.1 uncultured Pirellulaceae bacterium
ATCGCAAATGGCTGATTGCGCAATACGAGTCAGTTAACCGTCCACCTTCGACGGCGATTTATCGAACGGACGGTAAGTACATTGCCAACCTTGCAGAACAGAGTCCCTCGACAGCGGCTAATCTGGCTGAAATGTTCAAGTTTCGGTCGAAGGATAATCAGTTTGATATTTACGGAATTCTCTACAAGCCAAGTGTCTTTGATCCAGCGAAAGAATATCCAGTCATTAACGCTTTGTATGGTGGACCGGGGTCACGTGAAATTAGCGCTCGGTATGTCTCTCGTCCACGCAGGGAATGCGGGGAGGGCTATCTGGTGGTTAAGGTTAATAACCGAGGAACCGGAGGGCGCGGAAAGGCGTTTCTTGGTGCTGCTTATCTAAAGCTTGGTGATGTCGACATTCAGGATCACGCCGACGCAATTCGGATGTTGCGAAAACGCAGCTATGTCGATGGAGGTCGCGTAGGTATTGTGGGGCATTCCTACGGTGGATTCATGGCGGCGATGGGAATTTTCAAGCATCCGGATGTTTATACCGCGGCGGTGGATCGCGCTGGTCCGACGGACTGGAGAAACTACGATACAATTTACACGGAACGTTACATGAGTACGCCCCAGCTCAATCCGGAAGGCTATAAAATGGGCGCCGCGATGACTCATGTGAAAAATCTGAAGGGTAAGATTCTAATTATGCACGGAATGGTCGACGATAACGTGCATCCCAATAATGCGTTTCAATTAATAGAGGCATTGGATCAAGCAGGGCTGGAATACGAGAGCCGATTTTGGCCAAACGGCGGGCATGGTTTGGGGCGTGGCGTTGATGTGACTCAAGGGAATTTTTTCAAGAGAACACTGCGGCCGGAATTAAATTAGTTTTCCGCCTTAAGAACGGTTGAGCCGAGTGAGGTGCTGAGTCGAGTTGATTTTATGAAAAATTTTCTTGGTTTGGCTTTCTTGGACGAAGTTTTTTGATCACGGAAGAGAGTAGCAAGTTTTATGAAATCATGGTTCTCACGTTATTTCCATTCATTCTCTTTCATCGGGCTTGTCTTTGCGGTTTTGTTTTTTTCCGCATCGGTAACGCCTTCTTTGCTACCTCGAAATTTCTTTTTTCAGGGATTGTTGTCTGGTTTTGCTTTGGCGACTGGATATGGAGTCGGGGTTGGATTTTTAAACCTCTATCAATTCTTGGAATTTCCCAAGCCTTCTAAAAATTTGGAGCGTACTTCGAAGATTATTACTTCAATTGTGGTTGCTGTTGTGTTTGTCGTCTATTTGAGGCAGATGACGTTTTGGCAAAACTCAATTCGAGAGTTGATGGAGATGCCACCTTTGGAAACTGCTCACCCTTACACGACCGCCGTTATCGCCGTGTTCTCCGCTGGTTGTTTGATCGCCGTCGTTCGCTGGCTGGGATGGATGTGCAGGTATGCGTCGCGTCAGCTTAATCGTTTTCTTCCTCGCCGCGTTGCAACGACGCTTGGGGTAACGATGATCGGACTGTTGGCGATTTTTATTGCCAACGGTGTGATCGCTCGCGGTTTAATGAGTGCGGCAGATTCGTTTTTTGCAAAGGCGGATGCATTGATTGACGAGGGGGTTGCTCAGCCAGAAATCGCAATCGCATCGGGTAGTTCAGGTTCTTCAATTGCGTGGGATACGATAGGTCGCCGCGGAAAAAACTTTATTGTAGAAGGGCCACAGGAATCAGATTTAACAGAGTTTTGGGGACGGGCGTGTTTGCAACCGGTACGCGTCTACGTCGGTTTGCGTTCTAGGGATTCTCTCGAAGCGCGGGCAAAATTAGCTTTAAAAGAGTTGATTCGCGTTGACGGTTTTAAGCGATCTACATTAATTGTTGGGACACCAACAGGGACGGGGTGGTTAGACCCGGCGGCGGTCGATTCAGTGGAGTATTTACTGGAAGGTGATACGGCGATTGTCAGTATGCAATACAGTTACCTGCCAAGTTGGTTGACGATCATTGTTGATCCAACACGCTCGATCGTGGCGTCTCAGGCTCTCTTTGATGAAATTTACGACTACTGGCTTACGCTCCCTACGGACGACCGCCCTAAATTATATTTGTTTGGTTTAAGTTTAGGAGCGTTTGGATCTGAGGTGTCCGCGGATTTGTACAAGGTATTTGACGATCCAATTCAAGGCGCGGTGTGGAGTGGTCCTCCGTTTCCAAGTACGCAGTGGCAGGAGTTGACGCGCGAGCGAAATGAGGGTTCTCCAGCGTGGTTGCCGCGCTTTCGCAATGGCTCCATGGTGCGTTTTACTTCGCAGGAAAATACTTTGGAATCAGGTAAGCCGTGGGGTGGGATGAGGAACGTTTACGTGCAGTATGCAAGTGATCCAATGGTCTTTTTCTCACCCGATTTGGCATTTCAAAAACCTGCGTGGCTCGAGGGACAGCGGGGCCCTGATGTTTCACCTCATTTGAAATGGTATCCGGTCGTTACGTTCTTACAAATCGCCTTCGACCTGCCGATGGCGACGAGTGTGCCTAATGGTTATGGCCATAATTACTCGCCCTCGAGCTATATTGATGCTTGGATTGCGGTAACGAACTCCGAAGCTATTCCGCTGGAAGTGGTCGAGCGATTAAAAAAGAAAATGTTCATTCCACCATTTTATCCGTGACTGAAATTCAGCCAGTGATTATTCAGGGGCTGCGATATGCAGCTGGCATCTTGGGTGTGACTCCCAGTTTTTCGTAATTAAACCCGCTGGGAAGTGGCGCGTAGGCGTCTATATAATTGACATCGGATTTTGGTGGGATTTGATCCTCGAGTTGAGTGCACCAATAGCAGGCATTTACGATACATCGCCTGAATCCTTCGTTCTCGAAATCTTTTCCGCTGCCCATGGTCGAATGAAAAACTCTGGCTAGTTTTCCATCGCTGGTTTTCCATGGTTTGATCCAGATAACAGGAAGTGAGATTTTTTTAGGATTGGATTCTCCTCCCTGCTCACGTCCGATGAGAGGTTGGCCATTGACTAATGCCGTGCAATCTTTGGGAAGTGTTCCGTTTTCAGGAAATGTTCTGTACACATCCGATGGTCCCCAGATATTTGCAACGCCCGTTAAAATGGGATGGTCTTTCATTGCTTCGACAATATCACCTCGGGTAGAATCACGATGCCAGTTGCCATGATGGCCTCGGAAGGTGCCTCCGAGAACTTGTTCTC